>CAYWSS010000367.1:0-6275 GCA_964460505.1 uncultured Caldilineaceae bacterium
GCCAAAAGTGTAAACCGATCTTTTACGCCATTTTTGGCTGAATGAAACGATGCCCTTTTTTATACATTTACGCCAACCTTGCCCCCACAGCGTTATTTGAGAATAGCAGGCAGGAATACCTGATACGTCGGACCGTTTTGAACCAGCAGCGCAAATTCTGTCAGATGGTTAATGCTGCAAGTTATTTGTTGGTTTGCCGGATCATGACTAAGGAGCGTGATACCATCTGTCTTCCAGCTTTGAGAAGTTTCATCCCAGTAGTGAAGCCGCAGCAAGCTGGACTCTGCCCCGGCCAGATCCCCCGAGGCATACGAGATTGTGACAGAAATTGGAGTACTAAAATCGTAATGATTTCTCAGTTCGCCGTTAACAAAGGCATCAATAGTAAACGTGCGGCCGGCAAAAATTTTATTGGCCGGTGGTGGGCTGGATGTGTTCGATAATTCCGTGTAAATAATATCCAGGGTTTCAGTAACAGCCCCCGCCGGAATTTTAACCTCGGTTTGCTCACCATCATTGCCGGAGTAGGATAGTGTTGTGTCTTCCGATGGGGTAGTGGTCACCTTTTCATCAGCCTGAATAACGGTCACGGTAATTTCGGCGGTGGCGCTCAACAGGCCGTCATTTGCAGTGTAGCTAAATGTATCCTGGCCAATAAAGCCGTCATCCGGCGTGTACGTCAGGTTGCCGCTTCCGTTGTTTATCACTATCCCGCCGGTGGGGGCTGAAACGGTGGTCACGGTCAGGGTGTCGGTATCGGGGTCTGTGTCATTGTCAAGCACCGTCAGGATAACCGGCGTGTCAACCAGCGTGGCCGCTGTATCTGCCACAGCAACGGGCGCTTCGTTAACATCTTCTACGGTGACGGCAAAAGATTTTTGGAATATTCCGCCGCGCCCATCATCAGTTTGCACGCGAATGTTGGTGCCGGATTGCGCCTCATAATTAAAACCGGCGGCGGTTTTTAGCAAATTGCCCTCAATGGTAAAGGCGCTGTTGCCGGTATCTCCATCGCCGGAAACCAGGCTGTAATAATGCGTGTCGTCAACATCTGCATCTGTGCTTGAGAATGTGCCAACCACTGTGCCTGCGGGTAAATTTTCCTGAACAGCGCTGTCACTTAAGCCGATATCCGTGGGGGCATTGTTGGGAATTGTACACCAATCCAGCACGTGGGCCATGGCTGCCTGGCGCTCGGCGGCGGTAGCCATAGCTTCAAAGGGAAAACCCCACCAGGTGGTGCGATAGTTGTCGGTGATTTTGCTGATGCCCACCGATTGGCCGCTGTCTCCCAAAAATGCCACTTCGGCTGTAGAGTCGGGCGCAATCCAGTCGATGTAATTGTAGAACGGGAAGTTGAGAGCATACGAACCCAGGTCGGCAAACTGGTTGGCTCCGGTCATTATTTCATCATCGTAGTCAGAGGCGGCCGTAGCTGCTCCCAGAAAGCTGCTCATAAAGGCGTTGGGCGTATCAAAGTCGATGCCTTGCGCCCACAGATAATCCTGGCTGCTGATAAACAGGCACCGGTTATTATTTGTGGTCAGATATGTGGTTAGCGCAATTTCTCCCAAAAAATCGGGGCCGGCGGCATCGCTGAAATCAGCACCCGTAAACCAGATGATATTTTCATACGCGGCCAGCGTATTTTCATCCGGGTCTGTATCGCCGTTGAGCGTCGTGTCAAATACATCGTACCGCTCTCCCAGCGCATCAAGGGCGGTGGTGTAGTAACTCCGCACATCCGGGTCGTTGTCGTCATCATCTACCAGCAAAATCAGAGGGGTTGTACCGGTGGTAAAGGATGCCGTAGCAGAGTAGCTGCTGCTGCCGCACCGGTTGTTTGCTTTAACGCGCCAGTAGTAGGTGGTTACCGGCTCCAGACGACTGGCCAGGGTGTGGGTGTTGGTGTCGATGGTTTTTGAGATGACGAGGGTGGAAAAAGAAGCATCGGTCGCAATTTCAAGCGTATAGTCTGCGGTGTTCGGTGTTGTTGTCCATTTCATGGTTGGGAGCAACCCTGTGTTCGGTTCGCCGCTGGTGGGAGCCGTGAGCGAAACGCTGCCGGGGCTGTCAAGCAGGTTCAGGCTGACTGTGGTGGAGTAGGTGGTCGTGGCGCCGGTGCCGCTAACCTCAATTGTGGTGTTGCCCGGGGCCGCCCCTCCCGTGTTGCCCACGGTCAGGGTGGTGCTGATTAAGCTGGAAACCGGGTTTGTGCCAAACAGGACAGTGGTTCCGGCAGGTTCTCCTGAAGCTGCCAGGCTGAGTGGTAGTTGAGCGCCTTCGTTGATATTTACGTTGTAGGCCGCGTCTTCGCCGGTGCATGCCACGAATACGCTGGGCGTAACCTGCAAGGGGCGACTGGCCATATCGCTCATATAAAGCAGCAGATTGGGAGAGCCTGTGCCAACCGATGAAATTTTGTCAACACTGGCGGAGCCGGTGATTTCAGTGACGGTGGTATCCGGGGTGGCCGAAGGGTTGGTTTCCAGGTAGAGGGCGGCTACCCCGGCCACGTGGGGCGAGGCCATCGAAGTGCCGCTGATGGTGTTGTAAGCGGTGTCGCTGCCAATCCAGGCAGATTTAACGCTGCTGCCCGGAGCAAACAGATCAACACAGGTGCCGTAGTTTGAAAAGTAGGAGCGGGTATCGGTGGAGGTGGTAGCGCCAATGGTGATGGCTTCCGGGGCCGAGGCCGGGGATTTGACGCAGGCGTCGGTCGATTCATTTCCGGCGGCCACCACGACGGTTACGCCGGCTGCGTGCGCCGAGGCGACGGCATCGTTAATGGATTGCGAAAATCCGCCGCCCAGACTCATATTAATCACGGCCGGACTCTGATGATTATCTCGAACCCAGTTAATGCCGGCAATTACGCCGGACCAGGTCCCGGAGCCGCTACAATTCAGCACGCGCACGGCGTGCAGGGTGGCGTCTTTAGCCACCCCGTAGGTGCTGCCACCGACGGTGCCGGCCACGTGCGTGCCGTGCCCGTGACAGTCGTCGGGGTTGTCGTCATTGTCCACAAAATCGTAGCCGGCACCCACCCGCCCCGTAAATTCGGTGTGAGAGGCCCGCATGCCGGTGTCTACGATGTAAACGTGAACCCCTGCTCCCGTGGCATTGTAGTTGTACGTGGAGTCGAGCGGCAGGTTATGCTGGTCAATGCGGTCCAGATTCCAGACGGCTCCAAATTGAGAATCTAGGGACTCAAAATCCGGTAATGCCGGGGCAGGAATGTCCGGGGTTCTCTGGTCGGCTTCGACGTACTCAATTTCCGGCTGGGCCAAAACATTCTGGATTGCAATTGAAGAGAAGCCGGCGGCAAAGCCTTTTAGTCCGTCATCATATACAAAGTGTAGCTCGCCCATATAAGTGTTCACCAAACGTTCGGCAATATTTTGGGGCGTTTCTCCGGAGGCGGTGACACCGTGGGAGAAAATATCTTTCTTGAAAATAATAATATATTGATTAGGGATTATTTCTGCATCGTCTGAACTGGCCACCAGCAGTGGGGCGCTGGTTTTGGACTTTTGTTTGGTGGGGGCTTGAGCAAATGCGGGGTTGCCGAGAAGCAAAGTAATTAACAGTGCCAGCCAGAAGATTACCCAAATTTGAAAGATAAATTTTTGTGGTTGATGCATGATATTACTCCTATTCAGAGTATATCAAGCATTACCCACAGAAAATATGTAAGAAGTGTGCGAGTTGTGTATTAATTGCGTTGCCCTGAGGGGGGGGATTAGTGCCGGCCAAACTCCCGGGCTAACTGGGCCGCGCTGAGGTGAATCATGGTCGGGCGACCGTGGGGGCACGTCCGCGGGGCCGTGGTTTGTTCCAACTGGCGAATCAACTCCCGCATTTCCTGCTCGGATAACACCTGCCCGCCTTTGATTGAGGCCCGCTTGCAGACGGTGATGGCGATTTTTTCGTGGGTTTCTTTGGCCAGGGGAATAGCGCCGTCCGACATCTCGGCCAGAATATCGACCAACGCCTGGGCCGGGTCGGCCTGCCCCAAAATTTCCGGCACAGCCCGAATGCGGTAGGTGTTGCCGCCAAACGGTTCAATTTCAAAGCCAACCTGGGTCAGCATCTCCAGTTCGGCCTCAACAATGGCCGCGTGACCGGGGGTTAGCTCGGTTACGGCCGGTTCCAGTAACTGCTGGCGGGGAACATCGGCAGCGGCTTTTTGGGCCACCAGCTTTTCGTATAGTATTCGTTCGTGGGCGGCGTGCTGGTCAATTAAATACAATCCACTTGGCCCTTCGGTGATGATGTACATCTGCTGAATTTGACCGACCACCCGCATGGGCGGCATCTTTGCCTCACCGGCAGCACCGTTTGTCTGCCACACGTTGTCGGGGGCGGCCCCGGCCGGACCTTCACCGTGGGGCGAGGGCAGGGTGCGCTGCGCCTCAAAGCCCATCTGGTTAAATGAGCTTCCCCGCTGGGCACCCCACGCGGTTTGCCAGGGGGCGGTATCTCCGGCGTGGTCGCCAAAACCGGCGGAGACGTGCGGCGCAGGCGCGCCGTGCGGGGTATTGTAACTGGGCACCGGCGAGGCCTCGACGACAGCTTCGCGCACGGCGCGCTGCACGGCCTTAAAGATAAAACGAGGCTCCCTGAATTTAACTTCGGCTTTGGTGGGATGAACATTCACGTCCACTTCTGCCGGGTCGAGCTTTATGTTTAGCACCGTTACCGGAAATCGCCCCACCTGCATAAAGGTGTGGTAGCCCTGCACCACCGCCTGATTTAGGGCCCGATCCTGTATCCAGCGTTTGTTAACAAAAAAAATAATCTGGTCGCGGGCGCCCCGATGCAGGGAGGGCGCGCCACAAAAGCCGGTTACGGTGACGCGGTTGTCACTGTTGTCCCGGTCAATCTCTTCATTTTCCACGGCAATCATTTGGCGGGCCGTTTCCAGGCTAAAGACCGCCGCCAACGCATCAAACAACTCACCGCTGCCGTTGGTCTGAAAGGTCGTGCGCTTTTCGTTTTGCAGAATAAAGCGAATGTGGGGATAGGCCAGCGCGTAGTGGGATACAATCCGGTGAATATGGCCGGTTTCTGTGGCCGTGGCTTTGAGAAATTTTAGGCGGGCGGGCACGTTAAAAAATAAATTTTCAACCGTGATAATCGTTCCGGCGGGTGAACCGGCCGCGCCCAGCGATGTTTGCTGGCCGCCCTTGATGCGAATTCTGGTGGCCGTTGGGTCTGCCGCCGGCCGGGTGGACAGGGTGAACTGGGAGACTGCGGAAACGGAGGCCAGCGCTTCACCCCGAAAGCCCAGGGTGGCTACCCGGTTTAAATCTTCGATGGTGGTTAATTTGCTGGTGGCGTGGCGGGCAAATGCCAGCGGAACCTCACCGGCGGGGATACCGCAGCCGTCATCCATAACCCGGATTAAGCGTTTACCCCCGGCCTGAATTTCAACTTTGATGGTGCTTGCCCCGGCATCAATGGCGTTTTCAACCATCTCTTTTACGACGGAGGCCGGGCGCTCCACAACCTCGCCGGCGGCAATTTTTGCGGCCACATCCGGTGACAATACGTGAATGCTCATGTTTGTAACTCACGATGCTAAATTTTGAGGCTACTATTGTACCATGACCCGGCGTGGGTTTGTAAATTCAGGTGTAACACCTCATCCCCTCTATAGTTTTTAAGCAAAATGAACCATGCCTGTTTTTTTGACAAAATTCAAAATTTTGGCTACCATTTGGATAATATTTAGGAATGAGAATTAATTAACTTACCCATTTTCGCGTATTGCGTATAATTTTGCTCTTTACGGAGTACGCAATACGCAATATGTTGCCGGCCCCAATTGGGTAAGTTATTTACGCATCATTCCTTAATATCAGGCAAGCGGTGATGGAGTTCACCCGACAAACCGCCTCTCACGGCTAATGACTCCTGCCATAGTGAAATCTCACGGGTAGAAGTCGCGCTGAATGATTACAAAATTCCTGCCAGAGATTCTCTGGCAGGAATTTTTTTTTGTGTCTCCACTCCGTTGCGCTGCGTATCTCACTACCAGCAACTCTGTTTTATACGAGGAAAACGCATGAATATTTCAATTTCAAAAAGAACGGCTATGCAATTTGTGGTGCTGCTGGGCCTTGTCAGCCTGTTGGGCGATATGACCTACGAGGGCGCACGCAGTATCACCGGCCCCTACCTGGCTCTGCTGGGAGCCGGCGCCACCGTCGTGGGGATTGTGGCCGGCTTTGGCGAACTCATCGGCTTGAGCCTGCGCCTGGTTTTTGGCT
>CAYWSS010000368.1:0-6274 GCA_964460505.1 uncultured Caldilineaceae bacterium
CAATTGTGGGGAGGGAGGCAGGCTTGGCTTCGGAGGCGGCTTTGTCCGGCATCTGACGCTACGCAGTGCCGGCTCCTTAAAAATTGGATCCGCTGAGTCTACGAGCCGCCGGAGGTGCCCCCGCCGGCGCTTCCCCCGCCGGCGTTTCCGCCGCCGCCGCTTCCGCCGCCGCCGGCAGACTGCCATTTGATGATAAATTTCTGGCTGTCACGCCCTGTGTCTGCAACAAAGTGTTTGGTTTCCCCTTCTTTGTATCCCTTTACAATGCCAATTTGCCACGTGTACAGGCCCGGACTCCAGCCGGTCCAGGCGTGCAGCGGGTATTCTTTTGATTTGGTCCAATCGACAAAAGCAGAGTTTTCGCTGCCAAAGGGCTTAATTTTGATATCGAACCATTCATCTTCGGCCAGTTGGCCAAAATATTCCCACCGCAAAAAGCCGCTGCCAAAGACATCCACCCCGTCCGGGGGAGAGTAATTTACCGGCATAATCCCTTGAGCCACCGCGGGGGCAACCGTCGCCACCACCGGAATTGGCTCAAGCGTGGGTACCTGTAACCGAGTTGGATTCCAGGTGACAGGTACGGCCCACGGTGTAGCAGAAGGCATAGCAGTGGGTGTTGGCCACGGGGTTGCTGTGGGTGTAATTGTTGGAGATGGCGTAAACGTAGGCGTTGTTGTGGGTGAAACCGGGCTTGGCGTATTTGTAGGAAATGGGGTGAGAGAAGCCGGCACCTGAGCATTTGCTTGACTGACAATGGAACTTTGTGGAGCACAACCGGCCACCAATCCGGCCAATCCCAACACGGTCAGTGTATGTTTGATCTGTTTTCTTGCTGTTCCTGAAATTTGGAAACACCTGTTTTTGTGACTTTTTGCTGCTTTTCGATTCATTGTTTTATCCGTTGGCTCTGATCTAATCATCATCATGGCCATCATGGTCATCATCGTGGTCTTCATGATGGCCATCGTCATCATCGTGGTGTCCGCCGCCATGACTTCCACCGTCACCACCACGACCGCTGTTCTGCATAGCCAACGCGGCGGCGGCGGCCTGGCGTTGAGCAATTTCGTTGTAGGCTGCGTTCAACTGCCCATTGAGCAACTCGGCTTCCTGCCGCAATTGGCTCTCTGTTTCCGACATCCCGGCCATTTCATTTTGATAGGTGGCGTCATCGGTTTGAATAGCTTCTTGAAGCGCCGTCGCATTGGCTTGAAGGGATTGGATATTTGGCGCAATTGCCTCGGATTGAGCCACAACTTCGGCCAACTGCGCATTCACCTGCGCAATCTGAGTCTGCGAGGCGGAATCCAGATCGATAAGCGCTTGTTGCAACTGCTCTACCTGGGTTTGCAGCGCCAGTTCCCGCTCTTTGATACTGTTTTCAAACTGTGTCACCGTGTCATTATTCTGCTGAACAGGTACGGAAAGTTCGACTTCGGGAAGGGGGGGAGAGACATTTGCGGTTGGCGAAGCGTCTGCTTCAGCCGGGACAGATGCCGTGGAAAGAATTGCTACAAAGGTAAATATGGCCAGAATTGTGGTTAATCCTGCGGCCGTAATTAGTGCAAAACTTCGTTTCATTAGAATTTCTCCTTTCAAAATAATCTACAAAATGAGTGAATTTGGCGGGTTATCGCCCCAGAGTCGCATTGGCTTCGGCCAGCTTGGCTCTGAGATCATTGATCAGCGCCTGGGCCTCGGCAAAGCGGGGTGAGTATTGATTTTGAGCATCTTGCAATTGGCTCTGGTATGCAGCCAGACGTTCATTGCGGGCGCTCTCCAGGCCAGACACCTGGGCCAACAGCGTTTGTTCCTGAGTTTCAAGTTCGTTTAGCTGATTTTGAGCCGCTGCAAGTTGCCCGCCAACCGTTTGAATTTGCCCCTGGTAGGTTGTTTGCCGGGCTTGCAAGGCTTGTTCCAGTTGAGAAATTTGGCCTTGTAATGTTGCCTCCCGTTGGGCTGCAACATTACGTAATTGAGTGGTATCTACCGTTGGGGCGGCAACCTGAATTGTAGCGGGGGCAACCACTGCAGCAGGTGTCTGAACCGGGGGCGGTGGCTGCGGCAAAAAACTAAAGATAAAAATAACAACTATTGCGGCCATAGTAATTACAGTGACCAGTAATGCGCCTATGATTTTCATAGATTGTGCTCCTTTTCTCATGTTGGGTGAGTTCGATGCGCCTGGAGTTTGGTGATAGTGCAACGTTTGCAAACTTAGTACTCCAAATTCTCCCCTTCAGTTTAGAGAACCGGCATGAAAAATCGGTGAACCTTTGATGATAATTTTTTCATAGAAGGCTCGCCCTTTGAAACAAAAAAATCTCCCCATTGGGGAGATTTCTGAAACCTGTGTTTTTTGATTTGTCTCAATCAATCATCATCTTCATTTTTCTCGGCATTGTCGCTTTTTTCGTCATCACGTTTATTCTCTGAATCCTTCTCATCCCCACTATCTTCCGAGTGCCGGTTATCCATGTCACCACGGCTGTTGCCATCTTGTGAAGGGTGCGCGCCGGTTAGTAAAGGCGGAGAGAGCAATTCTGGGGTGGCGGTTGCCATGGCATCCAGCCCGGCCTGGGCGGCTTGCAACTGCCGGGTAACTGCTTGCAGTTCGGCCAGCATCTCACTTTCGGTTTGCTGCATTTCTCCAATCAGGGCGTTCAGCGAGATTTGGTGACTATCTTTTTCGCTGATTATATCTTGCTGCACCTGGCTCAATGCCGATTGCAACGCCTCCACAGTCGCTTGTTTCTTTACGGTCTGGGCATGTAGCGTTGCCAGTTGATTGTTCTGCTGCGCTGTTTGTGTTTGTACCGTTTGATTATGCTGAATGAGCGAATTCTGCAACCGATCAATTTGCGCTTGCAGCGAGACCAGCCGTTCCTGCGAAGCGTTTTCAAGTTCAGCCCGTCTATTTTGAAATCGAATGGCCTGGGCGGTGGCTCCCACATCTATATGCGACAAAATCAAGTTGACCTCCCCGTTTCTGGAGGCCGCAAATACCGTGGATAACCCCACCAGCCCAAGGGCAATAACCACTCCGGCAATAATCAAACTGACACTAACAACTACTCTGGAACTCTGTTTCATCCCTTTAATTTAACCACCTTCTACGGTTTATTTAATCTAATCTCAATGTCCGCCAATTGGGTTTGAGCTGCCTCCAACTGAGTTTCCAGTTCAGCCAGTCGCGTTTTGAACTGTTGGCGGGTTTGTGTTAATTCGGTTTGATAACTGTTCAACCGTACCGTCTGCGTAATTTCAAGCCGGGCAATTTCTGACTCCAGAGTGAATATTTGCGAATCAAGTGATGCAAGTTCTGCTTCGGCCCGATCTATTTCATTCTGCCGTTTTTCAGTTTGCTCATTAAAGTGGGTTTGCTGTTGCTGAAACGCCGTGCTGAGGCCGTCAAGCTGAGTTTGAACAATGGCCTCTTTCTCTGACAGTGTTGCTTTAACCCCGGCCACATCATCGTTAATGGAGATAACGAGTGCCGGCTGCGGTGATGCCTCTTGCAGCCAAAGGAGGTAAATACCAACCAGTATCAAAATAGGCGCGGTAATGCCAAAACCCAAAATAATTCCCAGATTCTTCATCAAACAAAACCCTGTCCTTTTGATGTGTAATTATTCGCTCCCCTCCCCACCTTGTTACCACGCTCCTGCGTGGTAACAAGGTGGGGGGATTGAACGGTTACTTTTGCGCTGTTTCATTTTGTTGCCGGGGCAGCCAGACTGTAAAGGTAGTACCTTGCCCCAGCCGGCTCTCTACTTCAACCCGGCCGTGATGGAGTTGGGTCACCCACTGCGCAATTGACAACCCTAGTCCCGTACCGCTGCTGTGCCCGTTGGTGGCCAACCGGGAGCGGGCTTTGTCTACCCGGTAAAAACGGTCAAACAAGTGCGGCAGGTGTTTGGGGGCAATGCCGTGTCCGGAATCGGCTACAGCAACCCGAACCTGTTCCCCGGAGATTGCGGCGCTAACCGCCACAGTATCGCCGCTGTTAGAATATTTAATGGCATTGTCAATTAAGTTCATAAACAGCCGGTTAAGTTTTACCTGGTCTGCCTCTATTAGCAAAACGTCGGGCGCATCAAGATTTAATTCAATTTCCCTTTTCAGAGCCTTGGGCATAAGCGCAGCCGTTTGTTCCATAAGCAGTTCTGCCAGGTTGAGTTGCTGCACGTTTAACAGGCTTTGATTGTTGTCGGCTCGAGCCAGCAGCAGCAGTTCCTGAACCATTGCAATCATCTGATCTGTGGTCAGGTTAACCATCTCCAGCGTATTGCGATAGGAATCTGCGCTGCGCCGGCGGTTAAGCGCCACTTCTACGTCGCCTTTAAGGATGGTTAACGGGGTTCTCATTTCATGCGAGGCATCGGCCACAAATCGCCGTTGTTGTTCGAATGAATCCTCCAGCCGCTCCAGCATCTGGTCAAACGTTTCTGCCAGCCGGCCCACTTCATCATTGGGCAACTGTAAATTGAGGCGTTTGTGCAGATCGTGCGCGCTTATGTTGCGGGCGGCGCGGGTAATGCGGTCGATGGGGTCCAGGGCGCTGGAGGCCAAAAACCATCCCCCGGCGCTGGAAGCCAGCAATGTTAGCGGGATGCCGATGCCCAGCAGAAAGAGAAGCTGCCCCTGCACTTCCTGAATATGGTGGTAACTTTCTGCAACTTGCACCACCCCCTGCCCCTGGTCTTCGATAACAAATGGCGCAGTATAGAGTCTAATCGGGGTATCATTGGCCAGGGTTGCATATTCTAACGTAGCGGTATTAATATTTAGTTGAGATGAATCAAAAGATGCCCCATCAAAATAACCGATATCAATGATCGGCTGCCCCTGATTATCCAGAATTCGCCAGAATACACCTTCTTCCGGCGTATAGCCCAATTCTGTATACTGCTCATATTCGTCCTCATCATCATGTTCGCCCTCTTTAAATTCCAGGTTGCCCAGAATTTCACCAACTTCACGCTGAAGATGATTGTCAACAGAATTAAGCAGGTTGCGAGTCAGGCCGGTGTAAACGGCAAAACTAAAAATTAAAAGAATGAGAGAAAATATTGCGGTGTACCACAATGTCAGACGTAAACGAATGTTCATTCCATCTCGTCGATTTTATAACCGATGCCCCGCACCGTGTGAATAAGGGGCGATTTTCCACTGTTGTTGAGCTTTTGACGCAAATGCCGCACATAAACATCTACTACATTGCTGGCTCCGTAATAATCGTATCCCCACACGGCCTCCCGGATTAATGTGCGGCTCAGCGGGCGGCGAGGATTGCGCATTAAATATTCCAGCACGGCGTATTCTTTGGCCGTTAACTCAATTTCCAGGGCGCCCCGTTTGGCTTTGTGGGTGACGGTATCCAGTTGCAAATCAGCAATTTTCAGGATGGTGTCAACTGTTTCTGCGGAGGAAGCGCGGCGAATTAAGGCCCGAATTCTAGCCAGCAACTCTTTGAAGGCAAACGGTTTGGGCAGGTAATCATCGGCGCCGGCATCCAGCCCTTTCACTCGATCATCGATCTCGTCCCGGGCCGTGAGCATCAAAATGGGCGCGGTTACGCCCCGCTCGCGCAAAATGCGACACACCTCAAACCCGGTCAGCCCGGGCAGCATAACGTCCAGCAGAATTAGGTCGTAACCGGTGCCGGCCACCCAATCCAGAGCCGAGGGGCCATCGGGCACCACGTCTACCGCGTAGCTTTCTTCTTCTAACCCAACTTTAATAAAGCGGGAAATTCGATCTTCATCTTCTACCACTAATATCCGCATCGAGCACCTTTTGACCGGAGATAACCAACCGTTTCTCAATTATATCATATCTTTTCAATTGAGTTCTGCTTGTTAGTGTAAATTGACTCGATGAATAATCAATGAATTTTTCATTAAAAATTTTTCATAAATGGCGCTGGGGTGGCACACAACTATCTGCGCAAATCAACCTCCACCAAATCTTCACAATTGTTTGTTACCATTATGTAACACCTTACCCCAGGGCTGTTCAGTTCTAAAATGTAATTGCTCAAAACAACCCAGCCGGAGAAATTTGCACCTGTGGGCCGGGTTGATTATGATAGTCACCATAATTGTACACTTGTTCTTGCTCTGGAAATGGATTGAGTGCGTCTTTTGTCGTTATGTTCAACTTGCGCTTTACAGGTTAAAAAAGGAAGGGCTTGTACCACATACACTTTTAAAGTTCATATTCAGCATGACATAAAGTTAACTTGCAAAAACACAAGTACGCACCTTAA
>CAYWSS010000369.1:0-6265 GCA_964460505.1 uncultured Caldilineaceae bacterium
CCACCGCGTTGGTTTTGTGTCGTCCGTTGGTTGGATGCTTTCAGAACCAACCCTAGCCGGTTTGCGTGCATTTCGGGTTTCGGGTAAAAAAATGAGCGCAACAATCGCGCCACAGAAGGTGAGCGAGGCCCCGACCCCCATCGCTTTATGAAACCCCAACGCATCGGTCAGAATCCCGCCCAGCAGCGCCCCCCCCGATGCCCCTAAAAAGAAGGCCGTTTGATACAATCCCACCCATCGCCCCCTGTTCTGAAAAGTACTGGTATCCAGAATGATGGTATTGCCCCCCACCCAGATACCAACCCAGGCCACCCCCCACAATAATCGACCCACCAGCAGCGGCCAAAATCCAAGCGTCAGGGCGTAGATTGCGGTGGACAAGGCCCCAAGAAACAACGCCGGAACAAACAAACGGCGGCGCGGCAAACGGTCGTACAGTACCCCAACAGGCCCGTTTAGAGCCAGCCGGATAAAGCGGTTGACGGACAGTAAAATGCCCACGGCTGCCAGCGATACCGCCGCATCCCCAAAATGGGTGGGCAGAACCGCGTATAACGAGGTATCGCCAATTAACGACAGGGCGGTCCCCAACCCCACCGGCAGCATCACTCGCCAGGGAGAAATTGTAGAAGCGCGGTTTATTTTATGTGTAAATCGAGTTTGATTCATCATCGTCAAATTATAAGCCAACTCCGGCAATAAAGAGAATTTACAACAATATGTTAAGAATTATTTACCATAATTTAACAAGCAATTAACATTGACAAAACCACGGGGCCATGTTATCTTTGATGCACCCCTGCCACTGGTTGTCACCTGGCCGGCCCGCCATCACACTTTGAACATCGGAGTTCAATGAGAGACATGATATTCCACAAATTTCCCTTCGGTCTGTATCCCGCAAAAACAAACACTATTTGGGTTGTCCACCTTAGTTTAATTGACTAGCAGCTTGTCGGAAAAAGACCTCACGGGTTTCTCGTAGGGGCTTTGTGAGCAAAGTCACCTTCGTTATCAAGCTGATTCATTGGCAAAATCACCTTTAAAAACCCGCGAGGTCTGGACGAATCGACTTCTCCGACAGACTGCTAGACCAGGAGATTATCCGTACAAAGACGTAGATTACGGTATCTCAAAATGACGAGATGCCTGTATTCAATTTTTTAGGTTTTGTTACCTTAAAAAGCTCCATTTATCTTAAATACACAGGAGGATTTTTGTGAAAAGAGCTTTAACCATACTATTTTTGGTAACGCTGCTTTCCGCAGCGCTGTTGGGCATTGCGTACGCTGCACCGCCCCAACAAGAGGGACAGGAGTACACCGTTCAGGCTGATGACTGGTTGAGCAAGCTGGCCGAGAAAAATTATGGCGACGTGCTGGCCTGGCCGGTAATCTGGAAAGCCACCACGGCCAAAGCTGCCGAAGACGACAGCTTTGCCGCCATTCCTGACCCCAACGTCATTGAGGTTGGACAGAAACTGTGGATTCCCGATGAAGCAGAAGCAGCCGCCCTGCTGGAACAGTTTGCCGCCGAGCGGAGCGCCGTGTCTGTTGAAGGCTCAGCCGATATTACCGGCGAGTTGAACCTGCTGTGTGTGGTTGAGTTAGAATGGTGTGAGGGGATGGTTTTTGAGTTCAATAAACTATACCCCGGCGTCCTGATTAATTGGGTGCGTATGTCCAGCGGAGAATCGCTGACCCGGTTGCGAAATGAAGCCTCCAATCCCCAGTTTGATGTCTGGTGGGGCGGCCCGGTAGACAGTTACATTGCTGCGGCTAATGAAGGTCTGCTCGAGGCGTATGACACCCCCAACGCGGTCAACCTGCGCAACCCCAAACTGATGAAGGCTGAAGATAACACCTGGCATGGCATTTATGTGGGTTCGCTGGGCTTTGCCACCAACACCAACTACCTGGCCGAGCATCCCGAAGTACAAGCTCCCACCAGTTGGGCAGAACTAACCGAGCCGCAGTGGGAAGGCCAAATTCTGGTGGCCCACCCCTCCAGCTCCGGTACATCCTACACCCATCTCTGCACAAACGTTCAGTTGAAGGGTGAGGAAGCCTGGGAATACGAGCGCGCCCTGAGCAAAAATGTACTGCAATTTACCAAGAGCGGGGCTGCTCCGGCTCGTTTTGTGGGCGCCGGCGAAGCCGCCGTGGCTATCGTCTTCTCCCACGATACCGTAGCCCAAATTGAAAAAGGGCTGCCGCTTAAGTTGACCTTCCCCTCAGAGGGAACCGGCTACGAAATTGGCGGTACGGCGATGGTTAAAGACGCCAAACATCCTGAACTAGCCAAACTGTGGATTGACTGGGCGCTGACTCCGGCGGCGCAGGAACTTGGCCCCAAATACAGCGCGTACCAGGCGCCTACCGTCATTGGTGCTGAACCGGCCAAACCAGAACTTCTGGAGGTGACACTCATTGACTACGACTTTGAGTACTGCGGCGGTAACAAGAAAGACCTCATTGATCGCTTTACCAATGAAATAGCCAACGCGGACAATCTTCTGCTAGAGAAGTAAATTTCACTACACCCATTCAACAATCATGAGACCCCAAGAGCAATGCTGCCCTTGGGGTCTCTCAATAGCTTTTATTTCCAAGAAACTATTATGCAACAAGCCGGTCAAATTCGACAAGCACAAAAAGCTACGTTCAAACAAAATATTACGCGCCGGATTAATGAATTCCGGCTCATTGCTCAAGATAATGTGCTGATGGTGGGGCTGCTCATCGCCAGCATTTTTATTTTCCTGTTTATCATTTTGCCAATCGCCCGGGTAATAATTCAGGGTTTCTTTTTACAACTCCCCCCCGGTGCAGACACCGTTGAACCTAACCTGCTGGATCCTCAATATTATATTTACTATTTGCAAACCAGCGTGTCTAACCTGGACATGGAATATTTTTATCGTTATTTTGATCCGGAACACAGCACCCACGCCCGACGCGTGTTAAGCAGCACCATGAGTATGGGGCTGCAAACAGCCTTTTACGGTACGCTGCTGGGTTTTATATTTGCCTACACCGCTGTACGCTGCGAGATTCCCTTGCCGCGAGTATTTCATGTGTTTGCGTTGCTTCCCACCATCTCTCCGCCATTTGCCATTGCCATTGCCGCCATTCTCCTGTTTGGGCGTAACGGTCTGATCACTAAACAAATTTTAGGGTTGGAATTTACGGTTGGCCGCAACGACATTTACGGTATTGATGGGCTGATTTTTGTACAGACCATCACCTTTTTCTCCATCCCTTACCTGATTATACGGGCCATGCTGGAACGCCTTGACCCGGCCACCGAAGAAGCCGCCCTGAGTATGGGCGCCAGCAAATTTCATATTTTCCGCACGGTCACGCTGCCGCTGCTCATTCCCGGATTGGCCGGTTCGTTCCTGCTGCTCTTTGTTGAGTCGCTGGCCGATCTGGGTAATCCGTTGTTGTTGGGGGGCAACGCCACCGTGCTCTCTACAGAAATTTTTCTGGCCATTAACGGCGAGTTTAACCAGCAAAAGGGGGCGGCGTTATCGCTGGTGCTGCTGATTCCAACCGTTACCCTTTTCCTGGTGCAAAATTATATTGTCAAGAAACGGTCTTATATTTCGGTAACAGGCAAACCCACCGGTGGGCAGTTGCTGGTAAAAGAACCATATATCCGCTGGTCGTTTATTGCGGCCAGCTCCCTGACGTTGGTGCTGATTATCGCCCTGTATGCCTCAATTGTGGGCGGTTCGATTACCCGGTTGTGGGGTATTGATTATTCAATTAGTTTCCAACACTACGCCATTGTGTTCAACCAGGGGCTGGAAGCCATCATCGATACCACCTTCCTGTCGGTGGTCGCCACACCGCTGGCCGGGTTGATGGGCATGCTGATTGCCTTTATGACCATCCGCAAAACCTTTTCCGGCAAAGAAGCCCTCGACCTGTTTTCTAATATGGGGGGGGCGGTGCCCGGCATCATTTTAGGCATCGGTTACATTATTGCTTTTATCCAGCCGCCCTGGTGGGCCTGGCTGATCATTATTTCAATTCTGGCGCTTTACCTGAGTACAACCGCCACCAAAGTATCACTTACACGGCTCATAATTTTTGCCGGGGGGATGATCATTGGCTATTTGCTTGCCTTCCTGCCCGGCGAAGCAGGTTCTGGCGCAATGTTCAGCTATGCGGAATGGCAATATATTTTGGCCGGAGCGGTTCTGGCTGCGGCCGGAATTGCCTGGTGGGGCGCAGAAAGCGCAAAACAACGCTGGGTTGTAACCGGGCCGCTGCTGGTAATGGCTACGTATCTGGCCATCTACAATTTTATGGGACAACAGCTTTACACCCTGTTCATTTGGAGTCGTACGCTGCCGACTATGCAGTGGTCAAAAATAGCGAGCAGTTTTGTTGACCAGATTGGCGTATTCATGCAACTGCCTCACGCGTTGATAGGGCTAACGTTCATCACCATTACTATCTTTTTGATGGTTCAGGTGGGGTCAAAAGCCAAAGTACCGGTGGCATTTATTATGCTAACCGTGTGCGCTGCCTTGTCGCTGGTGGGGCAGCCAATGGCCCTGGTGGGCACCGCCTACATCATTATTTTTGCCTACGCCGTGCGAAGTCTGCCGGCCTCGGTTCGGGCGGGCGTGGCCTCACTGCAACAGATCGATGCCTCCATCGAAGAGGCCTCATCCAATCTGGGGGCCGATGCGCAATACACCTTCCGCCGAATTACGCTGCCGCTCATCCTGCCGGCCTTTATCGCCGGGTTGATTTTCAGCTTCGCCCGGCACATGACCAGCCTGTCGGCTATCATTTTTCTCTCCACCGGCAAGTGGCGTATCTTAACCCTCGAAATCCTCGATTCGGTGGAGCGTCGAGGGTTGAGCGTGGCGGCTGCTTATTCTGTGGTGCTTATCGCCATTGTCTTAATTGGTATTGGATTAACGTATCTTATTTTAACGCGCACCCTGGGCAGCAGCGGCCAACGCGTTGATTTTGACATCTAATCTGGAGGAGTTAGTGAGTTTTCTTCTGCTTGAAAATCTGGTTAAAGAATTTGTCGGTCGCGGAGGCGAAGGCATTGTTCGGGCCGTGGACGATGTAAATATTAATATCAAAGAGGGAGATTTTGTGACGCTGCTTGGGCCAAGTGGCTGTGGCAAAACCACCACGCTGCGCCTGATTGCCGGCTTTGAATTCCCCACACAAGGGAACATCGTTCTGGATGGCGAACCCATTAATGACCAGCCCCCCAACCGGCGCGATATGGCCATGGTGTTTCAAAGCTACGCCATCTTCCCCCACCTCACTGTATTTGAAAATACAGCCTACGGCCTGAAAATTCAGCGGCTCTCCAAAGGCGTTATCAAGGAAAAAGTACGCCAGGTACTGGAGTTAACCGAGCTGACCGGCCTGGAAAATCGCCCGCCGAATGCGCTGTCCGGCGGGCAGCAGCAGCGGGTGGCCTTGGCCCGCGCCCTGGTAATGGAGCCCAAAGTGCTGTTAATGGACGAACCCCTCTCTAACCTGGACGCCAAGCTGCGCGAAGTGATGCGCACCGAAATCCGGCGCATTCAGCAAACGCTGGGCATTACCAGCGTCTACGTCACCCACGACCAGCTTGAGGCCATGACCCTCTCTGATAAAATTGTGGTGATGAATCAGGGTCGGGTTGAACAGATTGGCTCGCCGCCGGCCATTTATCGCCGGCCAAAAACCGCATTTGTGGCCGATTTTATTGGCCGCACCAACTTTGTTGAAGGCACCGTGCGAGGCGTCAATGGGGATTCCGTGGCCGTGGAAATTTTGGGCAAAACACTCACCACCGCAAAACCCGACAGCCCCCTCAGCGAGGGACAGACCGTGAAGCTGGTTGTCCGGCCCGAGGCTGTTCAGGTTGTTGAAGAAGGCGGCCAGTATCAAGGGGTGGTCAGTTGGTCATCGTACCACGGCAATGCCGTAGAGTATGAGGTTGAGGTGGCCGGTCAGCAGATGACGGTTGTTAACACCGACCCCCGCCACACAACAATCTTTCCGCAAGGTCAACAGGTTGGTGTAAAAATGCTGGAGGATTGCCTTTACGTTTTGCCCACCGATGCGTAAAAATTCATCCTGATTCTCTTCCATCATAAAACGTCCATACGTTTCCTTATGGGCGTTTTATGGTTTTTTAGAACTTAGTACTAAGTCAAGTTCTAATTGACGGGTGTAGCATTTTGGGCCTTGTGCCCTTTTTACTGCTGTAACAACGCCCACAAGGGGCTTAACTA
>CAYWSS010000370.1:0-6244 GCA_964460505.1 uncultured Caldilineaceae bacterium
CCCAGATTACGGCCAAAAGCAGAAAAAAGGCGCTCAACGGCAAAAACATTTTGAGCGGTGAAAAGTAGAGGGCAATGCGCATAACCAATTGCACAAAATTGAGCGTATCCTGAATGGGCCGGATTTTTGAGCGCCCCACCCGCGTAAAATAATCGATGGGAATATAATCGACCAGATAACCGTTAGTGAGCATGGCCAGGGTGATGGTGCTGGTAAAAGAAAATCCATCCGGCAAAATGTTAAACAGGCGCAGCGCGTCGCCCCGCCGAAAGAGGCGCAGGCCGGAATTGAGGTCGGGGATGGGTTCGCCGGCCACAAAGCCGGCCAGACGGCGAATAACCCATTTGGCCGGGCGGCGAGCAAGCGGAATGGAGACATTTTGCCCGGTACGGGCCCCAACCACCATGTCGCAGTCACTGTCCCGCATCTGGGCAATGAGGTCGGGGATGCGCCGGTTGGGGTAGGTGCCGTCGGCGTCGGTAATGCAAATCAGCGGGCAGGATGCGTGCCGGATACCGGTTTTCAGGGCCGCGCCGTAGCCCCGGTTGCCTTTGTGCCGCAGCAGGGTAACGTTGGCAGACCGAGAAACCACGCCGGCCGTTCCATCTTGTGAACCGTCGTCCACCACAATTATTTCGTGGGAAAGGTTGGCAGTGGTCAGGATTTCAGCAAGCTGCGCCAGCACGTCTTCAATCCCTGCTTCTTCGTTAAAGGCGGGGATAATTATGGAAACGCCACCAAAATCGGCGTAATCAGTATCTTTTAAATTAACTTGCGAGTCTGTTTTTTGCACGCATTAATCCGGTTTTCAAGAATCCACCCACGGCAATTACGCCGGCGCCATCCTTGTAATCTTGTTTAGACAGGCAGGCCAGGGCCAGTACCAGGCCAAGCATGCTTAAATGGTAGATGAGCAGAAAGGGCCTGATATATTCAGCGTAGTCAATGCCCGGCGGGGCCTCGCTCACCCAGGTCAGGGCCGCCAGACCGCCGGAAAAGATGATCACCACCGGGATGGCCGCCAGTGATGGAACGGCAGTGAGCGTGAGAAATACCGGGATGCCCGGCATGCCGTAGGGCGAAAGAATTGCAGCCAGCGTTCCCCCCAACTGCCAATATTTCCAGGGCCGGGCAACAACCACCAAAACGGCGATAATGACGGCCACAAGCGGCCCAAAATTTGCCCACACGCTATGCACCACGGTTCCGCTTTCAGTTAGCCGGCCCAGCACCACGTAACGGAGCCAGTCCGGGTAAAGCGGAATAAAAAACAGCCCGTAGACAATTGCAGAAATAAACAGCCCTTTCCAATCGCGGCGCAAGAGAAAATAGAGACCCAGAATAAAAATGCCGCCCTGCGGTTTGACCATCAAAAAGCCGTAGGCCAGCACCCGCAAAATTAAACCGGGTTTGGCGGGGTAGCGGGCATCGCCCATAAACAGAAGCAACAGGCCGGCGCCCATAACGTACATGTCAATGCCGCCCATGCTAATTATCCACAAAAAGGAGTTGGTTAAAAACCAGGCCAGGGCCACCCACGTTTTTTGGTAAAAAATCAGCGCAAAGAGACACGCGCCGCCGATTACCTGCAAGCCGGAGGGCGTTAAAAATAATATGGGCCATAAAAACAAAACGGAAAAGGGGGGATTGTAAAATCCAAACGGTTCAACCTGCGGCGCCCAGGGGTTGGTGAAGGCGACCAAATCTCTGGTGCCGCGCCGCATAATCTCGAAGTCGTACGAGTTAGAGCGGGCCACCCGGATAACGACCAGCATAACCGCCAGGCCAAACAGAAAACCAAGCAGCGCTCTGCCTGCGGGGGTTAATTGCGAACTACGGGTATTGGGTAAAGTTTGATCGGTCATTATTATTGAGTCTGCATTGGAAGATTAAAGTTACGGAGAAAATGGCTCCCGGCCAAAAATTACGGCCATATCATCCCGGTACAACTCAGCCCAGCCCGATTCCCGCCGCAAAAATTTATCGAGCGCGCTGTTGTTTTCGATTAAAACAAAATTGACGCCGTCATCATCCAGCTTTTGCTGCCAGCCGTCATCGGCAAACATAATCCCCAGGTAGCGGCGAATAAATGCGTCGTCGTACAGGTCGGTGCGCCCGTCAATGTACACGGGGTAGGCCGGCCAGAGCTTAAAAATAAGGTAGCCGCCCCAATTGTAACTGTTAAACATTGGGCCGGGCGGCTGCTCATTTTGAATGAACGCAACTGCCTGATAAGGCATGCCGTCCTGCTCGGCTTTGAGATTTGCGCCGGGCGTAAGCGGGATGATTATTTTTATCAAGGCGGCAAGACAGATAACGCCAAGCAACATCCAGTTGATTTTCGATTTACGATTTACGATTTTTGATTTTGGGTTGATCGCCGCGACTCTGGAGAAAGGTGACTGGGCATACCCCCAGATTTGCCACTGGCGGTTCCAGGCGAGGTCGCCGTATCGCGCTAAAATTGGGGTGGCGGCCAGGCCAAAAATGGCGATGTTTCTGGCCCCAAACATGGCTGACAGGCTCCACATAGCTACCAGGGCCAGGTCGGTCCAGTCTGCGGCGCGTCCGGCGCGAGCCATGGCCCCCAACACCAGCAGCAGCAGCAGGGCAAAAGGCTGCACGTAGGGCAGGTGAAAGTTGGGGCTTTGCCACTCTTGAATAAAATCGCGCAGGGCGCTGATGCCCACCGTTTGAAACGGGTAAACCCACATTCGCCAGGTATGCGGGTTGATAACCACTACCGCCAGGCAGATGCCCATCACAATGAGCAGGTGCTTGAGGCGGCTCCAATCGGCCACGGGGTCTTCGGTGTGCCGGGTCAGGTTGTTGACGGTTTCGCCAAGCAGGTAGGCCACCATCATCATAAAGGCGATGGCAAAGCCGCCGTGGAGGTTGGCCCACACCAGCATAATCAGCGGCAGCCAGAGCAGCAGTGAACCATTGTGCCGCTTAAATTGATGCAGCAGATACAACACCACGGCGGTTAGAAAAAAGGAGAGCATTTGGGGGCGGGCCACCCACACCACCGACGACACAATGGCTCCCAAAATCATGGCAAAGGCGGCCACAAACACGTTGGCCTCAATCTGCTTCCAGATAAACCAGAACGAGAGCGTGACCAGCGCGGCCAGCGCCAGCGCCACCAGCGCCCACCCCCCCCCGGCGTACAATCCGTACCAGAAAATCTGAGCCAGCCAGCCGTGGTCAATCCACAGCTTGCCGGCCTGCGTGTGCGAGAAGGGATCGGCAGTGGGGATGGTTAGATTTTTAACTATGTATTGCCCGGAACGCAAATGCCACCACGTATCCGAATCGGCGGGGATACGGACGGCCATGGTGAAGACAGCCACAAAAACAATGGCAATTAACAGGTTATGTGTCGTGAGGGCTGGTATTGAGCGTTTCATTGGATTATAGTATAACGTTGAAAGGTACAGGTTCAGTAAACCCGGTGCTGTGGCCGGTCTCTGACCGAGCCACCTAAGCGGGCGCGGTCAGGAGACCGACCCGAGCGCGATTTTGACGGGTTCACAGAACTTGTACGCTCAGGCTGCGCGTCGTTGCCTGAGCTTGTCGAAGGCAACGGGGGGGCACGGTTACAGTTACACGGAGGTTTTTGATTTTTATCTTTCTCTGCGCGCTTTGCGCGCTTTGCGTCTGTGCCTTCTCCGCGCTCTCTGTGTTCCATTTTTTTGCACTTAATTCAAGTCCGTTCAGTATCTGCCGATTTTTGCGGTATTGCAAAAAAATTTTTCCGGACACCTATATAACAACGCAGGGCTACTTGCGGGCAGGCAGGCGTTGGTACAAATCAACGCCCAGCAGTATCAAAATAAGGGTGCGGGCCAAAATTGTAATGGGAATCAGTTGATTAAGTCCCCGGGAGAGAATAACCGGCCATTCCAGAAAATTGATGAAGCCCAGCGCAATAATAAACAGCACCGCCCGTTTTTGGGGCAGGCTGAGCAGCAGCAGCGGAATAAAAAAGGTTTGCCACTGGGGACTCCAGCCCTGCGACCAGAGAAAGAACAGCACAAACGTAAATGTGGTAAAAATGACGGCGTCAAGGTTAGGGTCCGGCAGCAGGCGGGGACGGGTTAACACGTACAGCCCTAACAGCCCAAATGGAATCAAGGTGAGCCAGGTGGGAATAAGCGGCGGATTGTTGAGCGGGGTGGTGGCCTTGGCCGGGTCAAAGTGGTTGGACAGCGGGCCAAAATTGCCGGTGGTGTAATTGCCGTCAACCAGCGCCCACACGGTTTGGTACGATGATTTGCCGGCCTGCGCCTGTAGTGAGGCTAACGTAAAGGTGGGGTTGCCGGCCGCAAACGGCAAATAAATGATTGCGCCAATGAGCGCCGCGCCCAGCCCATAAATCAGCGCCGTTTTCAAATTTCGTACGCGCCACACGGTGGCAGACAGGATGATGGGCACAAACTTTACTGCCGTCCCCACCCCCAACGCGGCCAGCAGCAGCTTGTTCTTCCCTTTCAGCAGGCTGCGCAATCCGAGCAAAATAAAAAAGGTGGTCAGGGCATCAAAATTGCCCAGCCAGAAAAAAACCGGCGCAAACAGGGCGGTGTAAATCCAGGCGATGGTGGTTGCTCTGGCCCGGCCAAACAGCAGAAACGCCAGTTGGTACAGCAGGTACAGGTTGGCGCACTCGACCAGCAGCAACAGAAAGGCCAGCAGCACAATGTAATTTTTTAGCTGCCCGCCGGCCAGAAAATAGACGGCAATATTAAAATAAGGAAAAATGGGGGGGAATTCGTACCAGTAGTGGATAAACGGGAAATAGCCGTACTGCGTCAAGGCGGCCAGGTTAAAATAGTGCCGGTAGTCGCCGTAGGTGATCAGGTTTTCCGGGGGAAAGGCCAGCAGCAGCATGAGCCGGCTGGTAAAAAACAGGCTCAAAATGAGCCACAAACTAACGGGGGCAGAATAGTTTTTACCAGTCGGTTGCTGCTGGTTCGGCACGTTTTACGCTTCGTGTTCTGCGCTGATTGGCAAGGCCGATACCTGAACTTTTGGCCTGGGTTTTAGCCGCCGGCCAAACAGGCGCGCCACGGTATACATAGCCTTGTAAATTTCGCGCTGAGATATTTTTGATGCGCCACGTTCGCGGTTGGCAAAGATAATGGGGATTTCGCCCACTGTGTATCCCACCCGCTGGCACTTGAACAGCATTTCCACCAGAAAAGAGTAGCCGTTGGAAAAAATCTGCTCCAGATCAATAGTTAACAGCACCTCCCGGTGATAGCAGCGGAAGCCGGCGGTGCAGTCGTTGGCTTTAAGCCCTAATACGGTGCGGGCAAAGGCATTGGCCCCCCAACTTAAAAAGCGGCGGCGCAGCTCCCAATTTTTTACGCCCCCCTCTGGAATATAGCGCGAACCAATGGTAATATGATAATAATCGGCTAACGCTACCAACGCCGGAATGTAGGAGGGGTCGTGGGAAAAATCGGCATCCATGGTAATGAGCCGGTCTGCGCCCTCGGCCAGCGCTTTCTTGAAACCGGCAATGTAGGCGGTGCCCAGCCCCAACTTGCCGGCGCGATGAATTACGCGGACCCGCGATGATTGTTTGGCCAGTTCATCGGCAATTTGGCCGGTGCCGTCGGGGGAATTATCGTCAACTACAATCACCCGGGCATTGACAGGCAAATCCAGAAGCCGCTGCACCAGATCGCCAATATTTTCTTTTTCGTTGTAAGTGGGAACAATCACACAAATATCTAACATAAACTCTGCACGCTACGTCCAAAACTAATCAAGCCAGGCGCAAAGAGGCATCTTACCACAAAGCCCGGCTTTGGGCTATTTTACCCGGTACATTATCGAGCGCCATTCTCATTTGAATCTTGCCGAAATTCCGCTTTATTTTCCCCGGCGCGTTCATGTTTTTCAATTTTTGTCCGATAAGGTTAATAGCGGTTTTACTCAAGGGGGGCGTCAATGAAACAGTTCCAGTCGATGAACCGGATACATTCACCGGCCAATAAAAATTATGGCTCTACAGGATTTCGCAGGATCAAAGTAAAGAAGGGTCTTTGGTATTTTCGCCCGGTTACAAAAACCGTTGAGTGTTCGGCAACTGGCTCAGGTGTTGAGGGAAGCGTTGGGGTGAAAGCAACTAAAAACATCAAGAACAGAATTAGCAGAATGATAGAATTAAATACTTTGCTCACCTAAAAAAAGGAGCCATTTATGAAACGGGGTTTCACACGCACCCCATGAAACC
>CAYWSS010000371.1:0-6233 GCA_964460505.1 uncultured Caldilineaceae bacterium
GGTGAATCACTCTCTCAAGAGTTGCTTTCTCCCCTTCGCGACAAACCTCCAGAGCAACCTCGTCTTTCGCCATTGATTCGTGGGGTGTTAAGGTCAGGTGCGGGCCGCCTAAAATGGTGACAGCCCCATGCTTTTTGGCAATGGCGGCATCTCGCCAGGCGGCGTTAATTAATGGGGTGGGGGCAGACAAACCAACCACATCAAAAGGATCGCGGGCCAGTTTTTCGTCCAGACTCTCAAATTCCTCTTCAACGGCGGCATCCCAAACCTCAACCTCGTAGCCGTGAGCCAGCAACGAACCGGCCAGATACCCCAGGCCCATATGAATATGTTTTCGACTATTCCAAACGCCAGATTCAGGACTGGCGAGTAAAATTCTCAAGGCAAACCTCCAAACTATGCGGTCACTTCGGCTTCAACTGATTTACGCAGATCGGTTTTTTCTTTGCTGGGAAAGAGCGTATTAAACGCAACTTTAAATGTGCGCCGCCAGTTGAGCCAAAAATCTTTGCGGCTCAGCGTCATGGCAATGCGGTGCGGGCGCAGGTAAAAACGGCGGTATGCTTCTTTCCACTTGCGCTCCACTACGTCGGCGGTCATATCGCCTAACTCATATCGGGCGCGACCGTCAAAAAAGACGTAATCTTCCCAATCCTCCAGCAGCAGCCGCCCTTGTCGCTTGGCAATTTCGTACACTTTGGTGCCGGGGTAGGGCGTCATCATTGAGAAGTTGGCAATCAGCGGGTCAACCTCACAGGCAAATTTGATGGTTTTTTCCATCGATTCTTCGGTTTCGCCGGGCAGGCCGATGATGAAAAAGCCAATGGTTTCCAAGCCAACGGATTTGGCATTCTTAAATGCCTGCCGGATGGTATCGTGATCAATCTTTTTGTCAATTGAAAGCAGCACGTCGGGATCGCCGCTTTCCACGCCAAAAGCCGTCCGTTTGAGGCCGGCTTGTTTCAGCTTGCTCAACAGATTAGTGGTGGCCAGGTTGGCCCGAATGCCGTTTACAAATATCCAGGGCACATGATTAACCTTATTTTCAATCAACAGGTCGGCAATTTTTTCCAGACGCCCCACCTGAATATTGGCAGAGTCATCCAGTACGCCAATTTCTTCTGCGCCCAAATCATTAACCAGGTGCTGCCATTCGGCCAGCACGCTTTCCGGGCTGCGGGCGCGCCACTTGATGGGCATAATACTTTGCGAGCAGAACGTGCAACGGTAGGGGCAGCCCCGCGAAGTCATCACCGAGAAGGATTTTGCCCCGTCAACAGAATCGGTGGCGGGTTGCAGGTTGGTGTATTGATCCATTTTAAAGAAATGGTAGGCGGGGAAGGGCAGCGTATCCAAATCGGCAATAGGCGGATGGTCGGGGTTGTAATGCTCTTTGTCATCTTTAGTAAAGTAGCTGATGCCCAACAAACCATCCAGGTGGCCGGCCTGCGGACCGAGCAGGTCTGTGGCGGTAAAGTCAGGATTTGACTTCCTGGCATTTTCTATGATGCTGCTGATTTTTACCCACACTTCTTCGCCTTCGCCGCGCACCACCACATCCACTTCGGGGCGGACGGCGCTTTCGGTGGGCAGCACAGACACGTGCGGGCCGCCCAACACAACCGGCACATCCTTAACTGATTTAATCGCCCTGGCCGTTCGCCAGGCCGATTTCACCTGCGGGGTGTTGGTGGTAATGCCCACCAGGTCGGGGTTGAGCCGCGCAATGGCGTCGGCAATTGGCTCTTTCTCTACATCCGCATCAAAAATTGTCACCTCATCCCCACGCTTTTCTGATACGGCCGCCAAATAGGCCAGGCCCAAATGAGGGGTGGTTCTGGTATCAATGGGTAAATGAAAACGGGGGTTAATTAGCATCACGCGCATAAATTGTGTCCTCCACGGATGATATTTTTTATAATATCCACTATAATAATTACCAATTTTACATTACTATCAAATTCGGAGCAAAATTTTATCGTTTTACTCACCCGCTTAAAACAAGCAAAAATGCGGCTTCTGAATCATTGCGTAAAGCGCTTAATTGCTCGATACGTGTTTTTGCGTATCCGGTTTTTTTGGCATCAGCCAATTTGCAAGCGTTACCCCGCGCTTTGGCGAGATGGCTAACCGTAATTTTTTGCCGACAGCGGATTTGCGCTACTATCAGCTAAACTCTCTGCCACTTTTCGGCCCCGGCCTGTGAGCAGGTACGTGGCTGCCGGAAATTTTTTATTGCTGTCAATGAAACCGCGCTTTTTTAAGCGCTCTATTATAGCCCGGCCGATGGCTTCCAGCGAACCGGAAAGCGGATGAAGCTTGTACAGCTTGTTGCCATCCAGATCGCGGTGCGCTTTGAGCGTGCCGCCGTTCATCAGGTCGACCAGTAGATTTTCTTCGGCTGCAGATAATTTCTTCACCGGTTTCCCATCTATAAAAAAGGAACTGATGACACCAGTTCCTCGTTGAACATCTGCGTTTGTTAAGAATAAACAATCGTTGGGGTTATCCCAAATTATGAACATGCTCCTGCAACTTGCGCTGGCTGATTTTTTTGAATTTTTCAGAAATAATCTGGCTCATTTCCTCGTCACTCAAGCGGATGCGTAAAACATCCAGCGCATCTTTGGGCGATTCGCCGTAGGCCAGTTTTTGTTTGCCATTTTTCATTTCAAACAGATACATATAATGAGGATTGCTAAAGCTGCTCATGCTTTTATCAACGCCTCCGTAAATACACCGGAGCGTTTGCGGGCGTACTCATCAAGCCCCCGATTGACTTCGGCATCGTGCCTGCCGGCCAACAATTCCCGATAAAATTGGTAATCGACGCCAATTACTTTTTCATCGCCGGGGAACCGGTGGTAATTTTCTTTGCTCATCAGGCTTTTGCCTTCGGCGATGAGCTGGTAGCCCAAAGCCGAGCCGGGATAGGGGGCGTAGTATGAAATAGAGGGAAAGACGTACTGCATCGTTTTGAGCATCCGCATGGTTTCAAAGGCATCTTCATGCGTTTCGCCGGGAATACCCAACATAATATTGGCCCATAATTTGGCCGGCGCTTTGCCTTGCTGTTTAAATTCATTGCCCAGTTTGTTGACCAGCTCAATGGTAAACTGATTATCGTCGGCGGTACATTCTTTGTTTAACAGCTTCAAAATGCGGTCGCTGCCCGATTCCAGCCCGATGGAGATGGTATTCCAGTTGGTTTCTTTGACCAACGCCTCAAACAAGTCCGGCCACTGGCGCACCGTGTCAGACCGGCCGGCAGCCCAATAGGGCCATACTTTGTTGGCTTTGCGCGGATATTTTTCAATCCACTCCTCAAGCCATTTTGGATTCTGGAAAAACATAGAATCGTGAATGACTACCGAACCCAGGCCATATTTGTTATCCAGATAGTTGAGTTCGTCGATGACCATGTCTACCGGGCGGCGGCCCATGTTGGGGATGTAGGAGTTTTCGTTGCAAAAAACGCATTGCCACGGGCAAACCCGGCTGGTGATAATGGTGGCTACCGGTCCCGGCCCCCAGCCACACGCAGGTTCCATGGGCCAGTTAAAATTTCGGCGCAGGCGGCGGTGGGGTTTGGGCCACAGTTCGCGATCCATCATGGGCCAATCGGCCATAGTTTTGGCCCCAACCCCCACGCTGACCCGCGGAAAAGAGAGCGGGTCTTTAACCAAATCAACAATTATGTTTTCTCCCGGCCCCTGCACAATCCGGTCGAACTCTTCAATTTCAACCATTTCATCCAGAGAAACTGTGGCGTGCATTCCGCCGACCAGGATAGTTCCGGTGGGGTTTATTTCTTTAAAAAGTTTTGCCGATTTATAGGCAACAGGAAAGGTGTAGCTCCGCACATTCATCAGAAGCATCTCGTACCCTTTGAGATTTTTCTGAAGCTGCTTCCACGATGTCATGGCCCGGGTGGAAAGGAGATCGGTGGTGATCCCGTTATTATGGAGAATTGTTCGCAAAAGTCCCAGGCCATGGTCTTGCCACTGTTCATGCGGGCCATCCGGATTAACAAGATCACCCAGATCGCCTAAATCTAACCACAAAATATTAGATTGCCGGCTTTTCCGCGACCAAAATTTAAGCATATTTACAGTTAACTCCCGCGCAAATAAAAATTGTCAAACAAAAACAAAGTGGCAGATTCCAGATAAGCACCTGTTACCTACCACCTGCCAATTTTACACAGATTATACCTCATTAAACAAATGAGGCACCGCGCTTCAAATACACCTTAGCGAGAGCAGGGAGTCCCTTGCTCGCCGGCTGACGTTTGGAAAGAGCTGCCGCAAGCGCACGTTCTAACGGCCTGAGGGTTTTCAATGCGGAAACCGCCCCCCATCAAGCTGTCAATGTAATCAATTTCGGCGCCATCCAGATACTGAATGCTGCTGGGGTCTATGACTACCCTGATGTCCCCGGCCTCATAAACCTGATCACCTAATTCCGGGCCTTCGGCAAAGGTCATCCCGTAAGACAGGCCAGAGCAGCCCCCGCCCGATACAAATACGCGCAAGGCATGATCTGCAAGACCTTTATCGGTCATTGTTTTTGTTAGCATCTCAGAAGCAGCTGAAGTTAATGTAATCATAAAAAGTACCTCCTGTTGGTATCCGTTTACTAGAGTGATTAGTGCATATTTTACTTTGTCAATTGAACTTTGTCAATATTACAAAAGTAAAAAAACTAAAAAAACACTTTAATTATTTAATACTTATTCAAAAAAACTATTGACACAATTATGTCTATCCCGGTATAATTACACTATTCTAAAATAATCAGTCAGATTAATTAGTTTACTTTACAGGCTAAACTATGAGCTACCTTCCTCAAGTTTATCGAAAATACGATCTTTTATTTACGCCTCGTTTAATCTCGCAGTTACGCACGCTGCGGGACGAGGATTGGACCCGTCTCATTGACTACCTGACCCCTTTACCGGAAACACATCCTGATGCCCTGGCTTTTTCGATGATGATGATTGATTTAGGCAGTTGCCTGACGTGCGAAATGGACAGCTACCGCGCCCAGCGAGGTTGCGCTATGTGCGCTCGCCAGACAATCACCAGCTTTAAAGGCAGCGATAGCCAGTTGCTAAATCAGTACGAAATTGCGCAACGGGTGGTAACCGCGCAAACGGAAGAACCGGAGCTTCAAAAAGCAGCTTAGAACCGGCCCACCGCCTTTGCTTACCGGTGCCGGCTGCCATCGGGTAGAATAGCGCCATCCCAACGCACTTCATCAAAATTTACGCCCGTTACGTCAGCGCCCTCAAACCGCGCCCCACGCGCGTCCGCCCGCTCAAAATCCGCATGGCTCAGAATGGCATCGCGAAAATTGGCCCACTGCACTTTGCCACCCTCCAGAAAAACGTGTCGCAGGTTGGCTCTCTCCAGATTAGCCCGCTGCAAATCCGCGCCTTTTAAATTTGCCCCGGAAAGGTCAGCCTGGCTAAGATTGGACCATGACAGGTTTGCGCCGTTCAGGTCAGCGTTGCGTAAATCAACGCCCCACAGATTTACTCCGGATAAATCCACGCCCTGCAAATCCTGGTTTTGGCCTCCATTATTAACCAGACGCCAAACCAGACGCCATTTCTCATCAACAAGAGTCGTATCATCTATTTGAGTTTTCAGCAGAGATACCCCATCCATATTTGCATGTTGCAAATTTGCTCCGCGCAAATCCGCGCCACTCAAATCGACACCTTCCAGATTGGCCCCGGATATATCCGCCCCCTGCAAATCGATCCCGCTCAGGTTAACGCCCTGTTGAAGTTCGCCACCCAGGTTTGCGCCGGAGAGATTAGCATTGCGCCAATCCGCCCCCGTAAAATCGACGGCGCGCAGGTCGGCCCCGGCACATTCCGGCGGACATCCCTGCGGAATGCACCGAACCCCAAATAATAAAATTGTCACCAGCAACAGAACCTGTTTCATAAATGCACCTTGTGCCAGCGCAGCGTAACACAAACAACGGATTTTACTCCCTAAACCCGCGTTGGGCAAAAGGTATCATCTCAATAAATCGCGGCGGAGTTGGTTGAGACTTCGGCGTGAGTTCAGTCGAACGCTTGTCAAAACCAATAGCCTTCGACAGGCTCAGGCCGCGTTTCCCCAGGTTATTGAGATGATGCGGCAAAAGCTCAAAAAGCTGCGCCCTATGTTCCCAATTCTTCGACCTGCGCCATAAGGCTTATGCCAACTGCAAAAGCC
>CAYWSS010000372.1:0-6227 GCA_964460505.1 uncultured Caldilineaceae bacterium
CATCAAACTCCACCAACTCAGCTTCAACCCCACCCGAACCGCCCTCTCCCACATCCCCGCCGCCCGATACCGCCACCCCGACTGAAACCGTTTCGCCAAGCCCCTCACCCTCCGGTACGGTGCCCCCCACCAACACCCCTACCGCCACACCCTCGCCAATACCCACAGAAACGGCCATACCAACATCGTTGCCCACCCCAACCGTCTCGCCTACGTCCATACCTGCGCCGGCCGGCGTGGTGGTAATTAATGAGGTTGTCACCGACCCCCAGCAGGATTGGGGCGGCAACAACTTTAACGGCACACCCGGAGTTGGGGCCGCCACCTCCGGCACAGATGAATTTGTCGAACTTCTCATCAAAACCGGCGGCCTGAATCTAACCGGCTGGACCATTGAATTGCTCGATACCACTCCCGTTTCAGGAGACCTGACCGGCAGCGGCGCGTTTCAGGTATCCAACTATTTTGGCGCCGGCAGCTTCGCCGGTACCGTGGCCGGCGATTATCTGGTGCTGGGCAACGTGGCCGGCTCCGGCGCTATGAACAACAACATCCTCATCATTCTTCGAGATGATGGCGGCAGCATCATCGACAAAGCGGAAATTGGCAGCGACCCCGAAGGTGATGGAGACGCTGACGGTGCGCCGGATGGCAACGCGACCGATCTTTTCGACGAAGCCGTGTTCCGCTATCCAAACGGTGCGGACACGGATGTTGATGCGCTCGATTTTATTGCGGGCAGCGTTACGCTGGGGCAAAGCAACAATGCCGGGGCCACCCCAACCCCCCTGCCAATCGCTACCGCCATTAACACGGCCACACCCACCGCAACGTCATCGCCCACCGCCACCGGCACAATCATTACCCCGACCCTGACCGCCACCCCCGTTGTCTTGCCAACAGAAACCCCGGCCCCGGCCCCGGCGTTGCCCATTCTCATCAGTGAATTTTTATACGATGGCGAAACCCCTTCTACTGAGGGAGATGAGTTTGTCGAATTGTGTAACAGCAATGCAGACCACGTGTCGCTGGCCGGCTACAAAGTGGGCGATGAAGAAAGCGGCGGTGGCGAGAGTATGTATCACTTGCCGCCATCGGTGGTGCTGGACCACAACGAATGTGTGGTCATTGCCAAAAATGCTCTGGATTATCAGGCCCGCTTTGGCGCATTGCCCGATTTTGAAGTGAGCGAGTTGAGCAAATACACAACCTGGGGCAGCGGCAGCTGGTCCCTTTCCAACAGCGGGGACGAACTGGTGGTGCTGGGGCCAAATGATGAAATTGTCGACAGCGTGGCCTATCGCAACGGCAATTACAATCTTCTTGGCCTGGAAGGCGGGGCTACAGCGCCGCAGCCTCACAGTTTGCAGCGCGTCTGGCCCACCGACACCAACTCGATGCCGCACGATTTTGTGCGCACCGACCCCAACCCCGGTCAACTTACCGAACCCCCATCGCCGCCGGGCGCGCCGCCACAACCGGCCTCCCTGCCCGGCGGAATGAATGCCTACTGGGGGCACCTGCACGCCCACACCACCTATTCCGATGGCTCCGGGCCGCCCCATTATGCCCTGGCAAAAGCTCGCGCCGCGGGGATGCACTTCTACGGGCTGACCGACCACGCGTGGTGGATGACGGAATCCGAGTGGCGTAAAACCCTGACTCAAACCGAAGCAGCGACGGTTCCGGGGCAATTTGTCGCCCTGCGCGGGTTGGAATGGAGTCACGCCACCGCCGGGCACATCAACATTTTTAATAACAACACGCTGGTGCAGCGAACCCACCCCCTCTTTTCAACGTTATCCGATATGTACACCTGGCTGGCAAACAATCCCAATGTGGTGGCCCAGTTCAACCACCCCGACCCCGGCTACGGCGGCACATTTGATGATTTTGCCCTCCATCCGAGCGCCGCACAGGTCGTAACACTTCAGGAAATTGGCAACAACGCGCACCAATACACCACCTACGAACCTTCGTTTGTGCAGAGCAACGCGGTTGGCTGGAAAACAGCCCCAACCATTAACGGTGATGTTCACGACGCCAGGTGGGGCACCGATATGGCCGCCCGCACCGGCATTGTGGCCCCAGGCCTTACGGAAAATGATCTGCTGGCGGCCATGCGTGCCCGCCGCGTATTTGCCACGGAAGACAGCAACCTGGCCCTGTCGCTGCGGGCCGGTGATGAATGGATGGGCAGCGTTATCAGCAGCACCGGCGCGGTATCGCTCACCGTTAATGTGGTTGATGCCGATGCCGAGCCGGTTACCCTGCATCTGTATGACCGCAATCTGCTGATTAATTCTGTTGAACTGAATGGAGATGCTGCCGGGTGGGCAACAACGGTGGCGGCGCTCCCCGGGCACTACTTCTGGATAAAAGCGGTGCAGGCCGATGGCGATGCAGCCTACACCGCCCCCATTTGGATAGCGGGGCAAGCCTTGCCGGACACGCTCTACATCAGCGAACTGCTGCCCTCCCCCGGTGACAAGGATTGGGATGGGGACGGCACCGCCGACTATCACGATGAGTGGATAGAGCTTTTTAATCCGCTGGATTATGCGGTGGGGCTGGGGGGCTGGCGGCTGGTGGATTCTTCCGGCACAACTTACCTCATCCCGTTAAGGGTAGATATTCCGGCAGGCGGTTTTGTGACGCTGTACAACAGCCAAACAAATATTGGCCTGAACAACGATGGCGATTCCCTGTCGCTGATTCATCCCAACGGAACCGTGGTTGACACCTTCAGTTACAATTTTAACCCCGGTTACGATGAAACCTGGTGTCGTCTGTTTGAATCCGGCGGCGAATGGAATGATGATTGCGCCCCGTCGCCCGGCTCGGCCAATTGGAAAATTCCACCGGCGGCCCCGCTGGAAGTCAGCATTTACAATTCCAAACGGCTCAGTTACAACGCCTGGGTAAAGGTGAGGGGTTGGGTCACTGCGCCGCCGGGCGTGTTGGGCAGCCGGACAATGTATATACAAGATGACACCGGCGGCATACTGGTCTATTTGCCCAAAGATCATCGCCTCTCCTTCCACCTGGGTGATGAGGTGAAGGTAGAGGGCAACCTGCGGACCTTTCATTATGAATTTGAAATTGTAGTGGATGAGCGCGGCGACGTAGATTTTGTTCGGGGTGGCGTGGCTCCCCCGCCGCTGCCCATCGCCACCACGTCGCTGCTGGAACCGTACGAAGGGATGTTGGTCCAGTTGCAGGGGCAAGCCGTACAGTTTAAAGGCAGAAGCACATTTTGGCTTGATGATGGAACCGACCCGGCCAAAATCTATATTCGGCGCAGCACCGGCATCAAAAAGCCGTTCATCGATCCGGGAAGTTCCATTACTGTTGTGGGTGTTGTCAGCCAGTATTCTGATGAAGACAATCCTGTCCGGGCTGATTATCGCCTCCTGCCCCGTTTCCAAACCGATTTAAATTTGCCGGAAGTTATAGAACCGGCCGGTATTCCGCCAGACTGGCCAACCCTGTTACCGGAAACCGGATATAAATAGAAGGAGACATTCCATGAGAAGTATCACCAATTTTCTCAGACAGGTTAGACTGGCCATAGACAACATTCAACGGGTACCCCCGGTTTTGGCCGCCTTAAGAACTATTGGATACAATCGTGAGAAATTAAATGAAGGACTCGCATTACTGAATATTGCCGAGGCCCGGCACAGGGATTTTTTAGATAAATATAACATAATGCACGTCGCCGACGAGGCTATTGACCATGCGGCAAAAAAGGTGGGCAAACTGTATGCCGCATGCAGCAATGTAGCCAGGATGGCGCTTGGAGAATCAAGCCGGCAGCGACGCGCTTTAGCGCTGGATGTACCGGAAAAGCGCAGTTTCTCCGGCTGGGTTGAGCAGGTGGGGGTTTTTTTTGGCGCAGCGTTGCAGGATACAGAGATTCAACACACACTGACCAATTTTGATGTGCAGCCGGAGAAGCTGGAAGAAGGGTACGCCATTCTCCAGCAGGTGATTGGGATGAAAGAAGTATACGTTTGGGAAACAAAAGAAGTAAGTCAAGCCGCCAAAATCAGAGACACTGCGCTTGATGAGCTGGATAATTGGCTCACAGACTTTCAGGCGGCTGCAGAAATTGTCCTGAAAGATTATCCGGGAACGCTGGCAACCCTCAGATTCGATAGCCACCAAAAACTGTTCCGGTAACTTTCCGTAACTACCCTCCCCCCAAGACCCAGCAACCTCAACCGTTCACAAAAATTTAATGTCTTCCGGGTACATTAGTATCAAAAATTAACTGCACACGGTCAGGAGTTTCTACGCCGCGGTCAGGCTGAAATTCCGGCCGGACCCGCTAACTCCTTACTCCCAACCCCTTTTTTACGGAGAAACCATGCTAACCAAAAACAAAATCGTCAAAACCGATACAGAGTGGCAAGCGCAATTAACCCCGGAGCAATATCACGTGACCCGCAAAAAGGGCACTGAACGGGCCTTTAGCGGCGAATATTACAGCACCAAAGAAGAGGGCATGTACCAGTGTGTCTGCTGCGGAGCCAATCTGTTTAGCTCTGAAACCAAGTATGATTCCGGAAGCGGCTGGCCCAGTTTCCGGCAGCCGGCAGACGAAGACAATGTAAAAACAGAGGAAGACGACAGCTATTTTATGCGCCGTACCGAGGTGTTGTGCGCCGCCTGTAACGCCCACCTGGGCCACGTCTTTCCCGATGGCCCCGCCCCAACCAACCTGCGCTACTGCATAAACTCGGCGGCGTTGAATTTGGTGAAAGAGTAGCCAGATGTCAGTTACCAGCCAACAGCATTCTCGATGTGATTAATTTGGGGCATCCCTTTGCCGGGATAAACTGCTACCACATCAATGCGCCAGGCCAGGTGGGGGGCATCTGTCGCCTGCAAGTAGGCGTGGGCCAGTTCTATCAGGCGGGCTTGTTTTGCCGGCGTAATGCTTTCTTCGGCGGTGCCGTAGCGCCGGCTGGTGCGGGTGCGGACCTCTACAAAAACAAGCGTGTCATCCTTTTCCACAATAATGTCCAGTTCGCCGGTAGGGCAGCGCCAATTTCGTTGGATGATGGTGTAGCCGCGCCCGGCAAGGTAGGCGGCGGCAATCGTTTCGCCGTGTTGGCCGGTTTGCCTGCGTTTGTCCATCATACGGCTACCACACCATCATCCGGCGGCTGTGGCTCTACACTAACCGGCGCAATTTGAGAGCCAAACCTGGAAGCGTAGCCGTGGGTAAATTTTGCGCCGTACAAAAAAATCCGGGCCGGGTAATAAATCCAGATTAAAATAATAAACAGGGCGCCGGCGGCCCCGTAGGCAGCCCCCACGTTGCTAAAGGCCAGAAAAACACTGATGGCCCAAATTCCCGGCGATAACAGCAGCGCCGTGGCAGCGGCCCCAATCCAGACGTCGCTCCAGGCTACGGTAACATCCGGCACATATTTAAAAATCAAGGTGATGATCAGCAGTTCAATATCCAGCCGGTTGATCTCTTTTTTGCTGTAGTGCCGCCGGGCCTGCACCACCGGCATGGCATTGATCTCGGCTTTTGCCATTTTCAGATAGACCGTGTTGCGCTCCACCCGATCCACCTGCGACACCGCCAGGGTGACGCTGACATCGCCCCACAAATGGCCTTTATGCAGCACAAAATGGGTGATTTGCCCGCTCTCCGGATCAGTGATCAAGTCATTCACCGCGCCCACAAAACCGTCGGTGGCTTCCACGTTGCTGTCCCGCCCCACCGCCAGCGATCCCTCCGGAACCTGTTGGTGCTCGATCACCATCATTTCCGGCCCCGGATGGCCGTACAGGTCATCAGAGTAACAGGAGGGGGGCAGCAGTACAAATTCGGTCTCAATAAACGATTCCATCCCGGCTACCTCCGCGCAGGTACAGCGCAGGGTGACGCTCCGGCGGGTGCTGCCTTCAACCAGGTCAACGGGAACCAGATATTCGGTGTGCGCTATTTTGGAGACTTTGACGGCAACGAATGTAACCTGTTCCGTGGTGGGATCGACAATAACGGCGCTCGATTTTCCAACCGGGCCGTCGCTGCATGTTACTTCAGCATTTAATGGAAAATTCATAATCAAACCTCCTTAAAAAATTCAACCCACTCAACTCATTCCACGGCCTTAACTATTTGGCTCTCTGGTAGTTTGCAGGATCACTCTATAAAAAGCGTATTATCTGCCACTAATTTCACTAATTTCACTAATTTTTTA
>CAYWSS010000373.1:0-6205 GCA_964460505.1 uncultured Caldilineaceae bacterium
CCGACCGCAAAAATTGCAGGAGGGTGGTCTTGCCTGCTTCGTTGGGGCCATAAAAGACGGTCATCCCGGGCGATAACGCGCGAAGCGGCGGGGCGTGCCCCAACCCCACACAACCAAAAAGAAGAAGTGAGACAGCGCAAAAGCGCGTGGCCCAAAGACACCTCCAAGATACCAAATATTATGGCCGCCACGCCAAAAGAAGTAGCCGAAGTAGCCACGGCTGCGAAACAATCCGTCGCAAATAATCTAACTGAAGAAGCCAGGAAAACCGCGCCGGATACTGGTCAACCGGCTGATACTCCGGTTCCCGGCACGACTTCCGGCGATAAATTACGCGCCCCCGTTGACGCGAACAATGCTCCAGTTGCAGACACTGCAAAGGATAGCGCAGCGCAAAGTGAGCCTGCTAAAAATACAAACCATACAAACAGCGATATTCCCTCTGATTCAAATTACTCCTCGCCTGTGTTATCCTCAGGCTCGGAAAAGGTTGTAAATGAGCAGTAACCCCACCCCTCACTTTGACCCCAAAGTTGGAAAATTTGCGGGGCAAATGACCCTGTTATCCCACCTGGAAGAATTAAGAGATCGCTTGGTTAAAGTGGCCGTTGCGGTGTTTATTACTACCGTAATTTCTGCTATTTTTACCCCCCAAATTCTAAAATTTTTAATCTCTCCCTACGGTGAAAAATTACAGGTTCTTGGCCCAACCGAAGGCATTGCTGTCTACTTTAGGGTAGCGCTGACCAGCGGGTTGGTGCTGGCTATGCCGGTTCTTATTTACCAGTTCTTAATGTTCATTCTGCCCGGCCTGGAAGAAAAAGAAAAACGGTATGTATATTGGGGCGTGCCGGCAGCCACCGGGTTATTCTTAATTGGCGTGGCTTTTGCCTGGTTCATTTTAGCGCCTTCGGCCATTGGCTTTTTAAGCTCATTTATGCCCGATGTTTTCTCGCAGGAATGGCAGTCTAAAAAATATATTCCGTTTGTCACTTCAATCGTGTTCTGGATTGGTTTGAGCTTTGAAACCCCCCTCATCATTTTTATCATGGCCAAGCTGGACCTGGTCACCCCGCAATTTTTGTTAAAACAATGGCGCTTTGCATTTGTAATTATCGCCATTGCCGCCGCAATGATTACCCCCACGGTTGACCCTTTCAATATGGCGTTGGTCATGCTGCCGTTGATTGTACTTTATAGCATCAGCATTTTACTGGCCTATCTGGCCTGACAATTTCTATCAATTTTTAATGCAGAAAAGGAGTAGCTTCAATGACGAAGCAACGCGTGATAATCATGGGCGCCGCCGGGCGCGATTTTCACAATTTTAATGTTTACTTCCGCAATAACGAATCGTACGAAGTTGTGGCCTTTACCGCCACCCAAATCCCCAACATCGAAGGGCGGGTGTACCCCCCCAAACTGGCCGGCAAACTTTACCCCAGCGGCATCCCCATCCACCCCGAAGCTGAATTAGTCAGCCTCATTAAAAACCAGTCAATTGATCAGGTTGTCTTTGCCTATTCTGACATCACGCATGAATTTGTGATGCACAAGGCATCCGAAGTGCTGGCCGCCGGAGCAGACTACCGGCTGTTGGGACCCAAACACACCCTGGTAAAAAGCAGCAAACCGGTGGTATCCGTCTGCGCCGTGCGAACCGGCTGCGGCAAAAGCCAGACCACACGCCGGGTGTGCGAAATTCTGCAAGGCATGGGAAAAAAGGTGGTCGCCATTCGTCACCCGATGCCGTACGGCAATCTGGTGGTGCAGGCCGTGCAGCGGTTTGCCGATTACGGCGACCTGGACGAATACGAGTGTACCATTGAGGAGCGGGAGGAGTACGAGCCGCACATCGACCGGGGAACCGTCGTGTACGCCGGAGTCGATTACGAAGCCATTTTGCGCCGGGCCGAAACCGAGGCCGACGTGATTGTGTGGGACGGCGGCAACAACGACCTTCCCTTTTATCAGCCCGATTTGCAAATTGTGGTGGTTGACCCGCACCGGCCCGGCCATGAATTAAAATACCACCCCGGTGAAGCCAATTTGCGCATGGCCGATGTAGTCGTCATCAACAAAATTGATACCGCCGGCATTACCGGTATCACCGAAGTGCGCCGTAACATTCAGGCCGTTGCCCCAAACGCGGCGGTAATTGATGGGGCCTCGCCTATTGTGGTCGATGACCCGGCTTCAATTCGAGGCAAGCGCGTGCTGGTGGTAGAAGACGGCCCCACCCTGACCCACGGCGAAATGCCCTACGGGGCCGGCTGGGTCGCCGCTCAACGCTTTGGCGCCGGAGAAATTGTTGACCCCCGCCCCTATGCTGTGGGTTCAATATCGGCCACGTACCAAAAATATCCCACCACGGGGCAGGTACTGCCCGCCATGGGGTACGGCGATAGCCAGGTGCAGGAACTGGAAGAAACCATCAATGCCACCCCCTGCGATCAGGTCCTCATCGGCACCCCCATCGATTTAGGGCGAATACTCAACATCAAGCACCCCCACCAGCGCGTTCGCTACGATTTACAGGAAATTGGCTGCCCCACCCTGGCAGAAATTTTGACAGAACGGTTTGGCCGGTAGATAATTGATGGTCAATCAGCAATATTAAAAAATGGGCAGAACGGGAAAATTTCCCGTTCTGCCCCCATAGACACGGGGGGTAATTATGACAGCTGTGGTTTACACATCTCAAGTACGTATTGAGCGCATTAAAGGCCCGCTGCGGCGGGCGTATCTGCCGCAGGAAAAAGAACCGGTTTTTTTTGGAGTACACTCTGAAATTGCCGCAAATTACGGCGTGGACACCACCATTCACCAGCCGCACGCGACCACGCTTGACTATCTGGTAGCAGCGGCAGCCGGCTGACTGACCGGCACCTTTGGAGGCGCGCTGGAGGCGCGCAAGGTTCCTGCCGGCAAAGGCATCCTGTACTCGGAAGCAAGCGGTGAAATTGAAAAAGAAGACAACGTGCTGGTCGTTAAACGCATCCACGTGACGTATCATCTCAAATTAGCGCCGGAAAATCGCGAAGCGGCAGAGCGTGTTCACGGGTTCCATGCGGATTACTGTCCGGTGGCCCGCACCATCCGCGATAGTGTAGCCATTACCACATCGCTGGAAATGAGTGACGTGTAGGGCAGACCCAAAATTTCCCGGTACCTGTTGGTTTGAACAGGTGAAATCATCCCAAAACGTATTGCGTATTGCGTAAAAAACCTACGCAATACGAATTCGGGATAACAATTTTCCGGGAAACGTGTAAAAGGCAGTGGCAACCGTGAACAACTACAACGACGCAATTTATCATCTGGTTCCGGCCGGTTACTATCGTTTTCAGCCTCAGAACGAACCCTACCGGCCGGAGCTTTTTGAATCCGAAGGCTTTATTCACTGTACCGCCGGAGAAGCTATGCTGCTCCGGGTGGCCAACGCCTACTTTTTGGGTCTGGCCGGCAGCCTGTTGGTGCTACAGATTGATTCCCGGCAGTTGAGCGCCCCCCTCAAGTTTGAGCCGCCCATTCCCGCCGCACAAAGTGAGAAAGACGTACCAACCTACCACAAGGAAGATGCACTGTTCCCCCACATTTACGGCCCCCTCAACCGTAACGCAATCATCGCCACATTCGCGCTCCGGCGTGATGAATCAGGCCGGTGGCAAATGCCGGAGTAGGCCACACGGATACCTGCACGGAGTGCCGGCGCAAGTGTCATGCCTCCCTTCCCCAAGTTGCAGTTTTTTCCAGATAGGGTTATGCTTTCCCCGATACGAAGAAACTCCCTCAAGAGCTAGACAATCCAATGCCTTCGGCGACAACAAAAACGAAATTCAGGGATCAGGAATTAAGAGGGACACGGACCGATTAGCATTTCCCTAACTCCTAATTCCTAGCCCCTGACCCCTTTATTCTAAACAACAAGGAGCAACCATGACCTATCCTGCAACAATGACAGCCGTACGACTGCACGGCCCACGCGATATGCGTGTTGAACAAATTCCCCACCCCGGCCCGCCCGGCCCCGGCGATGTGCTGCTGCGCGTAACCGCCACCTGCATTTGCGGCAGCGATCTGCACAGCTACAAAGACGGCCGAATTGGAAACAACGTACTGGAGTCGCCCCTGATTTTAGGGCACGAATTTGCCGGGGTCATCGAAGCCGTGGGCAAAAATAGTTTGGACGGCAATTTTGAGCCGCTCAAACCCGGCACGCGCGTCGCAGTCGATCCGGCCCAACCCTGCCGGCGCTGCAAAATGTGCGAACAGGGCAACCCCAACTTTTGCCTTAATTTGCATTTTTGCGGCGCATTTCCGGATCACGGCAGCTTGTGCCAGTGGATGCACATGCCCGCCGGCAGTTGTTTCCCTGTGCCGGACAGCGTGGATGACGTAGCGGCGGCGCTGCTGGAACCGCTGGGCATTGCCGTGCACGCCATGAGCCTGGCCAAGGTTTTGGTGGGCGACAGCGTGGCCATTTTGGGAGCCGGCTGCATCGGGCTGAGTATTCTGGAATTGGTGAAATTATCGGGCGCACAGCCCATTTACATCTCCGATAAATTCTCGTGGCGGCTGGACCAAACAGAGGCGCGGCACGTGGTGCCCATCAATTGTGATCAACTTAATCCCGTACAGGCCGTGATGGACGCCACCGGCGGCAAAGGGGTTGACGTGGTCATCGAAGCGGCCTGGGCCGACCGATCGGTGCAGCAGGCGGCGGCGATGGCCCGGGTGGGGGGGCGGCTGGTCATTGTGGGCATTTCCGAGGATGACACGCTGCTCTTTAACCATTCCACCGTGCGGCGCAAAGGGTTAACCATCCGCCTGGCGCGACGAATGAAACACACCTATCCCCGCTCAATCAAGCTGGCGCAGAACGGCTCGGTTAATTTACCCAAAATGATCAGCCACCGCTTCCCGCTGGAAAAAGCGCCGGAAGCATTTGCCCTGAACACCGCCTACCAGGATAACGTGGTAAAGGTTGTCATTGAGTTGTAACGTAATCATTTACCCCCCTCCAACCTCGACCATTAGGGAGTGCGGTCACCCTCACGAGGGAGGAGAGTTTTTGAACTTCCCCCCGTGAACGGGGGGAAGCGAAGCGGGGGTGGGGGTGAACGATTACCCGCCGTAAATAAGCGTTCCAACGTTGGAGCATTGGAACGAGGGGATTGAAATCCTTGAACCCAAAAACTCTTTACAGATGAGACAAGATTTTGACTCACGGATACAAGGGAGCACGGATGAAAATAAATAAAATTATCCGTGTTTTTTTCCATCCGTGAGGCATAAATTACTTGTCGGTTTGGGGCGAAGCTTCGTTGGACACTTACCCTTGCCCCAAATTGGGCCGGACATTTTATTAATGACTACCTTACAAAACCACCCCACAAAAACCTTTTCGCAAAAATTGTCAATCTGGCTCAATCGACGCTTGTTGTGGCTGTCAAAACATTGGTTGGCCGTGGCCAACGTGTTTTTCTTTACCTATTTCGGTTTGCCCATTTTGGCCCCAATATTGATGGCGGCCGGCTTTACCGGAGCAGCCAATACTATCTATCAGGTTTACAATATGGTCTGTCACCAGTTGCCAACCCGAACCTACTTTATTTTTGGAGAACAGGTGGCAATGTGCCAGCGATGCCTGGCCATTTACGTTACCTTTTTTATTGGGGGGCTGGTGTTTAATTTTGCCCGGTACAGGGCGCTTCCCTTTAAATGGTACATTTTATTTACCCTGCCGATGGCGCTTGACGGCGGCTCCGCCTTTGTCAGCGAGCTGGCCCAGGTGATACCCCTGTACATTTTCTGGATTATCGGATTGACGGCGATGGGCTTTACCTGGCTTGTTCTGTACAAACAACAAGTGCTGGTATGGCAGGTTTATGTGATTTTTGCCGGGGGAATAGTTGCTTTGCTCTATCTGCAATTTGTTGGATTACGGATCAGCAATATATACATGCGTAATATTACCGGGATGATTTTTGGCACCGGCACCGTCTGGTTTGCCTACCCAACACTGGCAGAAGGGTTTAAAGAAACGGCGCGTGACATAAGCAGGCAATTGGCAAAAAACGGACACCCGTAAATTACCAATTCGGCAAGTTTGCAACCTGTGCAATAAGGCTTATGCCAACCGCAGCAGCTAAAAAAATTTGTATGCAAGCAAAAGCGGGCCAGTCTTTTAAAAGACTGGCCC
>CAYWSS010000374.1:0-6188 GCA_964460505.1 uncultured Caldilineaceae bacterium
CGCGGTCAAGAGACCGGCCCGAGCGCGATTTTGACGGGTTCACTGAATTTGTACTACTTGACAGCTTCCTGAATAACCTGATTCATTGTGTCGATGTGCTCTTCATTGCTGATGGCCTGACCAAACCTGGCCACAACCGTGTCGGTCCAGAATTCAGTATCGGCCATATTCTGGTGACAGCCCATGCAGACACCGGTTCGTTCCATCTTGGTCCGAATGTCTTTATCCAGCGGGCGGGAATCTGGCCAATGAGAGCCAACGGTTTGCAGTTGTTCGCCCGTTTCCGGATTAACTATCTGGCTCAGGTCCATGGGCAGGTCCGGGATAGCGGCCATTACAACCTGGCTGCTTTCAGGCATAATGGAGCCATCCGGATTTTCCAGGTCAACGTAACGGTCCTGGTCGTAACCCAGCAGGAAGCGTCCACCTTCTATGCCGTAGCCCAGCGTCTTGGGATTAGAGTGACAGCTTTCGCAGGTGCGGGCCTGGCGGCCGCTGGTGTGCGGCTGCACCGGGGCCATATCCAGCCCGCGCTGCCCGTCAGCGCCGCCGCCTTCGGTGTTGGCCGGCGTGCGCGCAATCTCGTTGTGAGTCAGCAGTTCGCCGTCGGGGCCAAAGACGGTGAAGATCACTTGGCAGCCGGGCATAAGCGGTGTTACACGACCTTCGCCGTTAATACCCAGCACCGGCTCTTCCCAACGCAGGTAAGAGCGGCTTTCGCTGACCTTACCGGGGGACTTCACGTTGTCGTAGGAGCTGTTGAGCTTAAGTTGCGCTGTTTCTATCCAGTCGGTATCCATCAGCGGGTTGCCGTCGCCATCTACGCCAAAGTCTACCTTTACGTGACAGCCGTAACATTGCGGCGCCCAGTCAGAATGGCATGCGTAACATTCCATTTTCTCCATATGGGGCGCAATCTTGGTCATCGCCACCTCGGCATCCAGGCTAACCCATGACTCGGCTTTGGCAATGTCTTTTAGAACAGGCACTTTAAAATCTACACCCGTGGCCGAGTGCAGCAGAACCGTGCCGTCGTCTTGCAAGACAACGTTGCCAAGCGGGTTGCCACGAGCGGAAAGCAAGTAGCCTTCTTCCGCTTCGTAGACGGTACCGTCAAAGGTGGGCAGATCAAGCAGGCCACCCAGGCCGCGCGCTTCTGTGGCCTGGTCAACTGCCGAGAACTCTTCGCCGTATCCAATGGGTAACTCCCATGGATAGGTTTCGGGCAGGCCGTGGCAGTCGGCACATTCAATTTCTACCTGGCCCAGGGTGGTGCCAAAGATGTTGCCGTCACCGTGCATATCAATGCTGGTGTGGCAGTCCTGGCAAAGCATACCACCTTCGGGGTTTCCGGGGCGGCTCATCTTTTCATGGTGCAAGTCGTCCTTAATAAAGAGATAGCGCTTGGTGTGCAGCCGCCGGCCCCCGTCTTGCTTGGATCCATTATCGTAGAAGGGGGTGCCGTAGGGGAATTCCATAATACCCTGGTAGCTTACCCCAATACGCTTGCCGCGGTTGTGGCAAGATACGCAGGTTTCGGTAGAAATACCACCGCGCGCTTCCCGGGTACCCTGAATAGAGTGAATCAGAAGGTGGCCCGGTTCATCCTTGGCAATGGTTGGGTCTCCACCTTCGTACAACCCCTCGTTACTGTAGGGGATGTGGCAGGAAGAGCAGCCCTGGCCCCGCCAGTCACCGCGTTTGGCGCGGCCCTTTACCCCCACGTGGCAGCGTTGGCACTGCTGCCGCGAGTAGACAATACCGGCCAGTTTTGGGTCTGCCACAATTTCTTCAACTGTGGGGTTGGGCGGCACGGTCAACGCCTCGGGGAATTGATCGGGGTAAGCCGCTTTTACGGCTTCCATGTAGGTTTTGTAGGTATCGGACCCGGCCTTGGTTTCCGAACCTTCAATGTCGTAGTTACCGTAGACCACCTTTTGGTCTTCGGCAATGCCCCAGGCCCAGAAGTTACCCTGAAGTTTACCGGCTTCGGTATTCATCAGAGAGCGTTCCAGATTGTGAACATAGTCTACGTGACATTGACCGCAGGTGTTTTCGGCCACAAAGATGTCGCCGGGGTCTACGATAAACTCGTCGAAGGGCACCGTATCGGGCGCGCCCAAGTGCGCGGCTTCAGCGTCCTCAGTTTCTGCGGGGTCTCCACCGTGGCAAGTGGTGCACTGCCCTTTGGCCATAATTTGTTTCATCATGCCACTGGTTTCCGGATCTCGGATATCCTCGATCCCTTCGTGACAAGCCAGACATCCTTCCTGATCGCCTCCCTGATAGAGGGCAATCGGCTCAACCTGCTCCGGCACGGCATCGGCAGCCATTGTCGGAGGGCTAAGTACAAAGAAGCACACGGCCACCAGGGCCGGTGCTGTGGCTAAAACTATATATTTTTTCATGTCCCTCACCTCGCAAACTTAGTTTGCGTGATTTTAAAATAAGTTAACAAACGTTTCCAAAGATCAAAAGATTATTTCCTAAAATCGCGCCATCGCGTCTCCTTTCTTCTCTCCAGGCTCAGGGAATTGACTTGATAATTTGGGAAATGAATTTGTGAAGATGTTTAAGTTGGGTGGCAGTGTTAGGTTCAATTAATTATATTCAAGGTTATTTCATTTTACAAGAAAAATAATAAGATAACCCTGGTTAAAAATTTCACTATTCCAGTTTAACATTAATCGCCTTTAAAAAAATCATTCCCACGGTTGATAAAAACTCAACCCTGAGGATGATTTTTTTGGCCTGTTTTTGCGTGTGTAAAATTGCACGGATTGGCTTTTTTTACTAAACTTGCTTCTGGTAAGTGTAGGGTGCTGTAATGGATGCGATGACGCAATATTGAAGGAGAGTACAAATTCAGTGAACCCGTTCCGTCAACGAATGTTAAGCGAATAAACGAATGAATACTGGTCGATATTTGTTTATTCGTTGACGCAAATGCCGGTTTTACCGAATACGCACGAAGGAGAAGCTTTTGAATATCAACTATATTTTTGTCCTGGTTTTTGCAGTAGTAATGATGTCTGCCTGCGCAGGGCAGCCGCCGGCTAATTCTGATGCTCCGGCCCCTGCCGCCCAAAAATCTGCCCCGGTCATTGAGAAAATCTCAGAAGAATCTAGCACAGAAGAAAACGTTGAGGCAGAGATTGAAACGGAAACGGAAGAATCGTCCGTTCAAGCTGAGGTGTCCGAAAGTGAAGAAGTTGAGAAAGCGGAATATATTTTTATTGAGGGCGCTTCGATCACCACCGGGAGTGGTTTGCAATATGCTATTATTGAACAGGGCGACGGGCCATCGCCCAACCCCGGCGATATTGTACAGGTGCATTACACCGGCCGGTTAAGGGGTGGCGCTCAGTTTGACAGCTCGTACGACCGCGACCAGCCCATTCAGTTTGGGGTGGGTGCCGGTCAGGTTATTCCCGGCTGGGACGAGGCCATCTTGCTGCTAAAAGTGGGAGACAAAGCCAGGCTGGTTATCCCGCCCGAACTGGCCTACGGTGAGCAAGGCGTAGGCTCCGACATCCCCCCCAATTCTACTCTTTATTTTGATGTGGAATTAATGGATGTGCAGCCGGTGGTGTATGTGCCGCCGACCGAAATAGATGAAGCGGATTATGTAACCACAGACAGCGGTCTAAAATATTACGACCTTAAAGTGGGGGATGGCGACACTCCCCGTTCGGGCGAGATGCCGCTGGTTCATTACGTGGCCTGGTTAGAAGACGGCACCAAAATTGACAGCTCCAGAGACCGGGGCAGCCCCATTCACTTTACGCTGGGCGTAGGGCAGGTGCTGCCCGGCTGGGACGAAGGCATCCTTTCGATGCAGGTGGGCGGCAAACGCCAGTTGATACTCCCCCCGGAGTTGGCGTATGGCGACGAGGGTGCCGGCGACCTCATTCCCCCCCATGCTACACTAATTTACGAGGTAGAGTTGGTTGCCATTTCTGATTATCACCCGTAATTTCTACAATATCGACAGCAAAGCCATCGACAATTTTAACGGCCTGGTTGGCAAGGCCAACCGCCACGGTTTTATGGTTGCCCTGCACAAGCTGCAGGCGCGCGTGGCGTAAGGGAGTTCCAGAAAAATAATGATCCCAAACCTCGTGATGTGTGATGATTTCCCGCTGTAATCCTCACGCAACACGCATCACGGCGGTCTTAATCTTTGGGATCATTTTACCTGCCGGCGCTCTAAACCTGATTGGGGCAGGTAATTTTGACAGATGCCTCGCAGCGAGTAGGGATAAGTCTTATGCACCTGGCCTGTAACAGGAGCAACGCCCCGCCCCCTTATTCACGGTTCACCCCCATATGTGTGGGGAATACGCCCAACACCCCGGCGGCGCTTGTTGAAGCGTCGGTTCACCCCCACGTGTGTGGGGAATACAATGCGACGCGAATCTGGCCAAAGTGAGTACCGCGGTTCACCCCACCCCACTATAAATGAGTGGTAAACACCGGCCGCATTATGGATAGAGATTACCGGATAAGGGTGACGGGTTAGACTTAGGTTTCAGGTGCAGCGGGCGAAGCTGGAGTGTCGCCGGAAACCTCCTTTCGGCGGCTGAGTTGGCGGTAACTTTGGCCGCGGATGATGAGGGTGTGACAATGATGGGTGAACTATATACCCTGCGCCGGCAAGTAGAAATCTTTTTCAACGTTATCAAAAATGTATTGTCCTTACAAAACATCATTTCCCGTAACAAAAATGGCATTATGATTGAAATCTATGCCGCTCTCATTTTCCATCTCTTGACACGCATAGTGATTGCCTTGGCCGCTCAAAAAACTGGTCAATCCATTCATCACTTCAGTTTTGAGCGATCTTCCAAGTTGGTCAAGGGCTTTCTTTTGGCTAACATTCACTTGTTTTTTCGCAAATCCTTGCAGGCTTTAGACGAAATCTTTGCGGCTCTGATTAACGTTATCGCACAGATGGGGGAACGCCAAAAATCCCATCCGATTATCGATCTGAAACAACAGCTAAATCCTTAAGTTTACACTTATGGATAATAGAAGGAGTACAGCACAGAGGAAAAGACTTAATGCAATTAATAGCAAAACACATTCCCAGCGTAAAGGCCGCCCAACAATAAAAATGCACGCGAATTGCTACCCTTCCTTTTTAAAAATTGGTCTCGCCGGCGAAGTTACTTTGGCTTTGGGGTTGGTTTCGCCTGCCCGCAATCGCGTGATTTTTGGGCGTTGGGCGGCTGAATAATTCCAAAGGGTATGGTGTGATTTAACAATTATGGAAATGAATGTTTTTTGAGGGCGTTTGTAGCTGTGGTAGAATATCAGCATCTTAAATTTGAGGATGTATTATGGCTGAGTTAGTTTTTGCTTTACCCGTAAGCGTTGAGCAAATAGCTGTGGTTATCAAGCAGATGGATTTAGATGACCAAAAACGGTTGCTTGAGCTTGTCCCTACTTTGCAGCAAGCCGCCAGCCAACCACCAGTTCGCACTGTAGAACAAACTCACAACAACATATCTCGCTTGCAAGCCGAGGTTTTAGCTGTCGTGGACAATCAACCTCTATCTGCTGACGAACCGTTTTTGGGCGGCTTGACGCTTAAGCAGTATCATGCTTTGCCTGAAAAGAAAAAAGCCGAGTTGTGGGATGAGTGGGGCATCGACAATTTGATGGAGATTGAGGAGCAAGAGGTTGCCGTAGATACGCTGCCTGCTTGATAAAGTAACAGCCCGACACATCGTTCAAGGGTTGCTGAAACTGGCTGAAAATCGTAGTCTAACCAGAGAAGAAATATCTGCACTTGATCTTTTTTCGCTTGCTCATCCGCAAAAAATACAGTTTTTCATTGTGCCACAAACCGCCAGTGTATTAGAGAGATTAGCTCGACTGCCGCACTATGCAACCGTCATTCAGTTGTTTTTGGATCGGGTTGAAGTTATCGTATCTGCCCGTTATTTCAAACGATGGACACGACGCTTATGTGATTATGGCTTTACAAAAGAAGATGCCGCTGTCTTGGCATTGGCGACATTTGGCACGAATGAAGCAAAAAATATACTGGGTACAGATATTGTCGCTACCTTTGACCAACCAATGATAAATCAATGGTCTGTGAAACAATCGGTTATTCTGGCACGGTTGGAAGCAATACGAAATAATGTTTCTGTACCGTATAAACACGCGGCATTGTTGGC
>CAYWSS010000375.1:0-6173 GCA_964460505.1 uncultured Caldilineaceae bacterium
AGATCATACTGAATTGTACACTGGGAGAGCTGATCCCGTTAAAGTACGGCGGCGGGCGACCCGGCGCCCAGCCGGTCTATATCAGCGATATTCGTAAGGCCAAACAGGATTTGGGGTGGCAGCCCAAAATACCGGTGCAAGAAGGCACAAAAAGGCTTTTTGAGTGGATTAGAGACAATCAAGAGTTATTCGGGCATCTTTAGGAATGAGAATTAATTAACTTACCCATTTCCTCGTATTGCGTATTACGTAAACCGTTGGCGAAAACTTTTCTGGAGTGCTATATCTCAGTGTCGCTTTGTGTTTCCGAACAGTTACAAAAAATTCAAGGATTGTAATCAAAGATGATAAAAAACAGTTACGATGTAATTGTGGCCGGTGGCGGCGTGATGGGCTGCGCCACGGCCACCTGTTTGCTCAAGTCCAATCCCCGGCTCAACCTTGCCATTGTCGAGATGGATGCCACCTACGCCAGGGCCTCAACTCCGTTGTCAGATGGAAACCACCGTATTCAGTTTAACATTAAAGAGAATATCCAAATCTCACAATACGGGTTGAAAGTTCTGGAAACCTTTGCCGAAGATATGGCCGTTGATGATGACCGGCCCGACGTCGCGTTTCGCCGCCAGGGAAATCTTTTTCTGGTGGATGCCGAAGGGCGGGAAGAAGCCGAACAGGGGTTGGCGCTGCAGCAAAGTTTGGGCTGCCGGGTCGAATGGGTATCGCCCGAGGCGATTAAACAACTCTACCCGCTTTACAACCTGTACGGCTGCGTTGGTGGCACGTTTGGGCAGGATGACGGCACAATGTCTCCCCATGCGGTGCTGATGGGTTACAAAAACAAGGCGGTTTCGATGGGCGCTCAATTTATTCAGGCCAGGGTGGCAGAACTGCTTGCCAAAGACAATCAAATTGTGGGCGTTGGTCTGGATTCCGGCGACAAATTGACAAGCGCCGTAGTGGTTAACGGGGCCGGCGCGTGGGCGCAGGAGCTGACCCAAACCGTGGGCGTAGCATTGCCTGTCGAACCGGTCAAGCGGCAGGTCTTTATTGTAGAAACCAATGCCCGCCCGGAAAAAATTCTGCCCGCCATATTTTTCCCTTCCGGGCTGTACTGCATCCACGAAGGTGAAGGTCATTTTATGGTTGGCAAATCCCTGCCGGATGATCCCGTGGATGCCACCGATTTCAACTGGAACCGGCAGCGGTTTGAGAAATACCTGTGGGAGGAACTGATCGATTTTCTGCCGGACTTTGACCGGCTCAAGCTGGTGCGGGGCTGGGCCGGACTGTACGCCGAAAATCGATTTGACGGCAACGCCATCCTGGGTGAATGGCCCACGCTCAACGGGCTGTTTCTGGCCAACGGTTTTTCCGGGCATGGCTTTCAGCAGTGCCACGCCGTGGGACGCTACCTTGCCGAACTGATTTTGAAACAGCCCCCCGCCCTCGACCTCTCGATTTTTGCGCCGGATCGAATCCTGAAAAACAAGCCGGTCTTCGAGAGCCAACGCAAATTGATTTGACGTTCCTTGAAGATAATTTTGTATAATAGATCAGGAATGGTGCGTAAATAACTTACCCAATTGGTGATGGCAACATATTGCGTATTACGTACTCCGTAAAGAGCAAAATTTACCAGGTAAAATATTTTTATGAGAAAGCCGTGCTATAGATGTTCAGGTAATGTTTTTGGGTACAAAATTCAAAATGTTTTTCTGAACATCTATAACTATTCACCCTTTGTAATTTACCATTTTTTTACTGCTCAAAGGGGACAGTTAATTAATTCTCGTTCCTTAGCGCGTGTGCAAACGAGATAAAATGAGCGGATCATAGTATAAAAATAGCTTGAGTAACCGAATATATACTGAAAACAGAATGAGAACGGAACTTTTGAGATATCATTCCCCCATGTTTTTAGCGGGAATCCACACTTGCAGGCCTTGCTGGATGCCCGACCGCAGGTACATTCAGGCATGATTCCTCATTTTTCTTAAAAGTTCCGGTTTCAAGCTAATCTCAGTATAAATACTTTGCTCATTGCCTTATTTGACACAGAAAGCTAAATTTTTGACTTTTAACCCCAAACTTTATGTCAATGGAAAACTCTTATGTATAAGTAAACTATTCTGAAAATGACCGGATTAAAATAAATCAGGAGAAATATTTATGAAAGCAATCGTCCAAAACGAGTACGGCTCACCGGATGTCTACGAACTCAAGGAAATCGACAAACCGGTGTTCAGGGATGGCGAGGTGCTGGTGCGCGTTCACGCAGCCGCTCTCAACGCAGGTGACTACTTTGCCATGAGAGGCGAGCCATACCTGATACGCATAAGTGCCGGGTGGCCCAAACCAAAGAACTTTGTTCCGGGATGGGATGTGGCAGGGACGGTTGAGGCAGCCGGCAAGAACGTCGAGCAGTTTCAGCCAGGTGATGAGGTATTCGGTGCGTGTACGGGCACCTGCGCCGAGTACGTGAGTGCTGGAAAGGGAAACTTCTTGCCGAAGCCGGCCAACCTCACGCTTGAGCAGGCTGCGGCCGTACCGACTGCTGCCCTCACGGCCCTTCGGGGCCTGCGCGATGCGGGAAAGGTGCAGCCAGGGCAGAAGGTGCTGATCAATGGTGCGTCGGGAGGCGTGGGTACGTTCGCCGTGCAGATTGCCAAGGCTTTCGGAGCGGAAGTGACCGGCGTCTGCAGCACGAGGAACGTGAACATGGTTCGCTCAATTGGCGCTGACCATGTCATTGATTACACCCAAGAGGACTTCACGCAAAGCAGGCAGCGCTACGATCTCATCCTTGATCAGGTGGCGAACCATTCGTTGTCAGACTGCAGGCGCACGCTCACCCCCCAAGGGACTCACATTCCGAACAGCGGCTATGGCGGCCTCGGTTACGTGATCAAGGCGTTCGTGTTGTCACTGTTCGTGCGCCGGCAGGGACGCCCGTTTGTTGCGATACCGAACAATGAGGACCTGGTTGTTTTGAAGGAGCTTGTTGAATCCGGAAAGGTGACACCGGTCATCGACAGGACGTACCCGCTGAACGAGACCCCTGAGGCCTTTCGGTATCTGGATAAAGGACACGCCCGAGGCAAAGTAGTGATAACTGTGGGGCACAACGGCAAAACCTAACCACGGCATAGCGCGGCAAGCCGCAAATGAACAATGAGCAATGAGTAATTCTTGCCGCAAAGCGTAACGCAAATGTTGCAGGGTAACACTATAGTATCCGGCCCCAAGAATCGCGCCTTTTATTGAGTGTCGGTTTGCGTGGAGGAGTAGATTCTTATAGTTTGGCCTGGCGCGGGCGGCGCGGGCTGGTCGAACCTGCCGCGAAACCCAACACAAACCGGCCTGATAAAACCTGATGCGGGCGCTTGTTGTTTGGAGAAGACGGACCGGGCAAACTTTCTCAGGCCAGCCCGCGCCGAACGGCCCAGACTGCGGCCTGGGTTCTGTCCGAGACGCCCAGTTTTTCAAAAATGTGGCGCACGTGGGTTTTTACCGTGGGCACACTGATGGAGAGCGTGCCGGCAATGGCGTCGTTTCCAAGGCCATTAACAATCAATTTTAACACTTCCAGTTCCCGTTCAGAAAGTGGAATTTTGGGGGTCATTTCAGTTTCGTTTTGTTCAACGGAACTGTTATCCGTAATGGTGGCCAGCGCGGTGCGCAGAAGCTCGCGGTCCAGCAGGTGCTCTCCCCTGACTGCGGCCTGAACCGCGCCGGGAATCTGCTCCGGATCAATTTCTTTACTTAAATATCCGGCGGCCCCGGATTGAATGGCGCGGGCCAGATAGCCGGGGTTGGCATACGTGGTCAGCATAATCACCCTTATTTGCGGGTGGCGGGCTTTAATTTGAGTCAGGGCTTGCAAGCCGTCTATATCCGGCATGCGGATATCCAGTAAAATTACATCGGGCTGTAATTCGCCGGCCATATTGATGGCTTCCCGCCCGTTGGTGGCCTCACCAACCACGGTCATTCCCTCGCGCTCTAACATACTGCGCAATCCTTCTCGCACCACGCCGTGGTCGTCGGCAATTAAAACTTTAATGTCATTCACTGCTGTTACTCCACCGGTTTTACCGGTAAACTGGATTTTACAATTGTACCATAGCCTGGTTCACTATTTATCTCACATTTTCCACCAACCAAACTGGCGCGCTCCTGCATACTGGTCAGGCCAATGCGGTTGTGGTCCGGCTCCGAGTTGGACGTATCAAAACCTACCCCCCAATCCTGCACGGTAATTTCCAGGCAGCCATTTTTTTGTTTCAACTCTACCTGCAAATGTTGGGTCTGTGAATGTTTCCGGCTGTTGCTTAACGCCTCCTGCACAATCCTGTACGCTGTTGTTTCAATGGGGGCGGGCAACCTTTCTTTTGACAAATCTGAGCTGAATTTTACATTACATTGCATCTCACTTGCAATTTGTTCGGATAATTCTTTTAGAGCGGGGGTTAAGCCTAAATCGTCCAGCATGGCCGGGCGCAGCCCTTCAATTAAGCGCCGGCCTTCTGCAATTGAGCTGCTGAGATGTTCTATCCCCCGTTGCAAAGATTGTTCTGCCGGGGCAGTTTCCCGGTTGCGGCGCTGCGCAATAAAATTGCTCAGTTGTAATCTGGCCCCGACCAGCCGTTGAATCAGCCCGTCGTGAATATCGTAGGCCACCATCCGCCGCTCTTCTTCCTGAACGTGAATCAACTGCTCCAGTAGATTTTGACGCTGGGTTTTGGATTTGTTCAGGGCAACAGCCATCTCGTTAAAGGCGTTTGAAAGCTCTCCAATTTCGTCATTGGTGGTTATGGGGACCAGTTCGGTCAGTTCGCCCCGCCCAAATTTTTCAACGCCCCGGCGCAGGGTTCTGATGGGGGCGGCCAGGCTGCGGGCCAGCCACACGGCGATTACCACGGCAATAACGGATGCCAGAACAAGAATTGAAGCGGCAGCCACCCTGAAATTCCAGACCGAGGCAAAGATTGTATCTTGCGGTTCGTCATGCACAATAACCCAGAAAAAGGAAGAATCATCGGGGTTGGGGTAGATTGGGATATAAACCACGGCACTGTTTTCTATATTCTGCCCCGGTTGCCCGGATAGAATTTTCTGCGATTGCGCCGGGTAATCATTTTGCAATCGCTGCCCGGTGGCCAGGTCAGTGGGGCTGCCCCACTCAAGTTGCGCGTCTGGATTTACCAGGTAGTAGCCGTCTTTATCAACCAGCGAAACATGCGTGTATTCATTGCCGGCCTGCCGAATGATATTGAGAAATTTGTCTGCAAAAATATTGACAACCACAATGCCGTGTTTAATGCCCAGGTCATCAAATACGGGCGTGGCGTAGCGAATAACGGGTTTGTAGGGAAGTTCAATTGCCCCCCGTTCGCGGTTTAAATCCAGGGGAGAGACAAAAACATCGCCCTTATTCAGTTGAATTGTTTCCTGAAAATAGTACCGGTTTGATTTATCTTGCAGGTTTTTTTTGGCTACGGGCCGCGGCGCGCGCCCACCCGATTCAATACGAATAAACTCGCGGCCATCCCCGGTCAGATAGCGGATTTGATAATAAATTTTCCGCTGTTTGGAAAATGTGGTGAAATCACTTTGCACCTGCCGCAGCCAGCTTTCTATCCGTTCCTGATTGCCGGCGGATTGGGCAGCCACCAATGACTGCACCGAGCCTAATTCGCTGAGAAAAAGAATATCTTCCTCGGCGCTGTCCAGAAAAGAATTAATTTGCTCCGCCTGCAAAGCGGCTTCATTTTTGGCGTTATCAAGGGCGTTATTTTGCAATACCCGGCTGGTAATCCGGTTTCCGTACAGGCCGGTACCAATAAGCGGCAGCAACACCACAATTAAAAACGCAATAAGGAGTTTGTATTGGATCCTGTTCAGCGGTTTCACTACGTCTACCAGAATAACTACTATTGGCACTTGAGGCCAAAAATTTGAGCAGTATTGATTTTTGCTACAGGAATTTTTGTTTAGAGAGCATAATACCAAAAGAGACTGGTGTCAATCTGTACAGTGCGACGGCCCCTCCCTTTATTAATTGCACCGTGCCAATTGTTATTTGCTCCCCTACCTATGCTATAATTGAAGCCTGAAAAAAAGCCCGCACCTTTGGCCGGTGGGCGACCATTCGATTGAACATAGTCCTG
>CAYWSS010000376.1:0-6172 GCA_964460505.1 uncultured Caldilineaceae bacterium
TTAATTGTTAATTGTTAATTGTTAATTGTTAATTGTTAATTGTTAATTGTTAATTTTCGGCTTGCCGCGCTATGCGTTACGTTTGGCAATACTGATGTAATAGAGCAGTTGAAGAATGGAAGTGACCGCCGCCGCCAGGTAGGTAAGCCCGGCCGCGGTTAACACCTGCCGCGCCCCTTTGGCATCGGCTTCAGATTTCATCAATCCTGCCTCATTGAGCAAGCGCAACCCGCGCCGGCTGGCATCTATTTCCACGGGCAGGGTGAGAATTGAAAACAGCACCATTAGCGCAAAAAAGAAGATGCCAATCCAAACCAGATTTACCATATTAAACACCAGCCCCATAAAAATGGCAATGTACGACAGGGTGGGGCTAAACTGAAGCGCCGGCAACAGGAAATTTCGCATTCCAATCAGGGCCGAGCCGGTTTGATATTGTTGAACGTGGCCCAATTCGTGGGCGCACACAGCCATAGCCGCCACCGAGTTTTTGCCGCCCACGGTATCAGACAGCCGTACCACGTTGGCCCGGGGGTCAAAATGGTCGCTTAAGGAACCAGAGACACGCTCCAGCGGAATTGGGTTTAACGAGGTTCTGTTGAACAGTTGTTGCCCCACCTGCATGCCGGTCAAGCCCGAACTGTTGCGGGTTTGGCTCCATTTGTTAAAGGTGGATTTCAGATAAATCTGCACGCCGGCTGAAAGAATCAGCGTAGGAATAAGCACATACCAAAAGTAAACCGGATCAATATAAAAGAACATCTATTACGCCTCCAGGTGTTAGCCCCATCCCTCTTGATACCGCTCGCGGGAAAAGGTGTAGGTTTGATTGGTACGGATTTGAACCACAATGCCGATAGCTGCCAATATTAGCCACACAATCAGCCAGAACCAGCTATCCTGAAGCACAGGTTTTATTGAACTTCCGGCGGATTGCAGGCTATCCAACGATACCCGGCCAAACAGAAGCAGCCCCGACAGCAAAATGGCGTTGGCCCCGCCGATGGCGGTAATGGCAATAATCACAAACTTTTGCAGGTTAAAAATCAGGGTTATCCCGGCAATAATCAGCGCGCAGACAATAGCCACAATGGCCACCAGGAACCCGCCGTTAAAGCCCAGCAAAGCCATAAAACCGGAGCCAAGGGCTGCCCCAAAGCCGGCGGCCACAAGTGCGACCCCGATAAAATAAAACAGATACGACAACAGGGACGTTACCAACCCCACCACAAAACCAACCACCCAACCGGTAGTGGTCCCCAAAAAACCGGCCCCAAAAATGAGCGCGGTGGCTTCGGCCCCAATCCAGAATCCGGCAAAAAATCCCCAGATGGGTAACATCACCAAAAAAATTCGGTACCCAAAAAAACAGAAGCCTGCCCCCAGCAATAACGCAAACAGGACAGCAATTAATATTTGGAACATGATCTCCTCCTCAATGAAATTGATTTAATTCACAAGAAAAATGCAGCATTACCCGCAACCACCGAATTGAGATCACAAAAACAAAGAGCATTATATAGCACTCCGGAAAAGTTTTCGCCCAACGATTTACGCAATACGAAATACGAAATGTATTTAGAAAAAAAATTCCCGGACATCTATGCTGTTTGCGCCGCAAATTTGCGTGATGTGCAAAAATTTTCTTACCACAGAAGGCGCAAAACCGGCGCAAAATTCTCAAAGCTTTTACCCAAAGGACACTCTGTCTCTGTGTTCTTTGTGACTTCTCTGTGCGCTTCACGTCTGTGGTTAAAATTTTGGTTGCGGCTTTGCGGCGTTACGCATTACCCGAACTGCGAACACGGAACGAGGCAATAATCAAAATAACCCCAAACACCAGCCCGAAAATCCCGAGCACCAGCGGCAAAACGGTGGCGGCCAGCAGGGGCCTCATCAACAGAATGGTGCCAATAATAATATTCACGGCGCCCAAAAGCCCGGCGCTCCATCCGCCGCCTCTAAACGCCTGAATTACGCCAATCACACCCATCACAATACCTTGAATGGCAATGATGATAATCAGCGTGGCCGGCAAAATTACCAGGCTGACCAGCGGGTTGGCCAGCACGTAAATACCGGCCAAAATACCAATAATGCCCTTGGCCAGCAACCAACCCCAATGAACATCGCTGTCCTTGAGGAAAATTCTAACAAGGGAAAAAACCCCATCCACCAGCCAGTAAGCCCCAATAAATAAAATAAGCATGGCCGTGGTTACAACCGGCGATGTCAGAAACAGCAGCCCCAGAATGAGTACGGCGATGCCCTGTAACAGGACAAGCCACCAGGATTTTGATAAACGTGGGTCAGGTGTAGCAGTCATAAAATCTCCTCCAAAATTTAGTTAGGTAATTACTGCGAAAAAATTCATGAAATTTAGAACTAACGGACACTGATATTACCCTGAAACAGCAAGAAATATTTAATTGTGGGAAAACGTAATGCCTGAAAGAGGGGCCAAAGGGAACACGTCCCTTGCCCACAAGAAAAGAAAGTGGCGGCTTCAATTATACTATAAACAAAAATTTTTACCCAAAATATCAAACGCCAATCAACAGATTTGACAAATTCTGGTGCCCGGAGATAATAGAGAAAATTTCTCAAATAGAGGTTACACTTGCCGGACATCGTTTTGAAAATGATGTCCGAATTTTTACGCACAATTGAGAACAACTCTCATTTAAGAATCGAGAATTTGAGGAGATAATGATGCTTCACTCAACAAAACAGTCCTCAATGTTTATTTTTGTACTGCTATTTTTTCTGGCGGCTTGTGGAAGCGCAGGCCCGGCAGACCAGAACAGCACGCAGCAGGCAGTGGTGGCTGCCCAAAGCAAAACCGGCGACATAATCATTGCAGATGTCTCAGCAAATGCAACCGGGCCAAATGGGGCCGTGTATCTGACGTTACAAAATAATGGCGATCAGGCTGATGCGTTGATTACCGTTACCAGCGATGTGGCAGAAGCGGTTGAACTGCACGAATCGAAAATGGACGACGGAAATATGATGCAGATGGCTCCGGTTGACAGTGTTGAGGTTCCTGCCGGAGCTTCTGTTGCGCTCGAACCGGGGGGGGTACACATTATGTTGATTAATCTTAAAAAAAAGCCGGCCACGAATGACAAATTTCAAGTAACCCTCAATTTCAAAAATGCCGGCTCTGTGCCGGTTGATGTCCCGGTATCTCTGGGAGCATCAACGGCTGAGAAGCACGCCCATGATGACCACAACGATAGGGGCCATCAACCAAAGACCCTGGCTGCCGTGGATTTGGCCGATGGCGAAATGTTGAAGGTCGTGGCCACCACAACCATTATGGGCGATCTGGTTAAGAATGTGGGGGGATCGGCCATCGATTTGACGGTAATGCTGCCGGTGGGCGCAGATCCACACAGCTTTACCCCAACCCCGCAAGATGTGGCCGCCGTGGCCAATGCGCGCGTGGTATTTGCAAACGGCCTGAATCTGGAAGAGTTTCTGGATCAGCTTATTGAAAATGCGGGGGGAGATGCCGTGGTGGTTTCGCTGGCCGATGGCGTTGGTATGCCTGGATTAGAGGAAGAAATACACGACGATCACCAAGAACACCCCCATTACGGCGGTGCAGACCCCCACCTGTGGACCACTCCGGCCAATGCGCTGGTGATGGTTCACAATGTTGAGCATGCGCTGGCCCAGCTTGATCCGGCCGGGGCAGACACATACCACACCAACCTCAAATCTTTTGAGGCCGAATTGGAAGCACTGGATGAGTGGGTGCAGGGTGAAATAGAGAGTATTCCCGCAGAAAATCGTAAAATGGTAAGCGACCACGACACGTTTGGGCATTTTGCTCACCGGTACGGATTGGAGATGATTGGGGCTGTGGTTCCGGGTTACAGCACCAATGCCGAGCCTTCTGCGCAAAAGTTGGCGGCGCTACAGGATGCGGTTGGGGAATATGGAGTAAAAGCTGTTTTTGTAGGCAAATCTGTCAATCCGGCCCTGGCCGAGCGGCTGGCACAGGATGCCGGCGTAAAACTTGTACCATTGTATACCGGCTCATTAGGCAAACCCGGCAGCGGCGCAGAAACATATATTGACTACATTCGGTTCAACACCAAGGCCATTGTTGAGGCGCTAAAATAAAGGCGCACCGTGAGGCCAGGTGCGCGGTTGGACAAGATTTCCGTAGCCTGCGCTCTGCGGCTATACTGTACAGTACAGGGTTGATTGGCAACGAAAGGTTTGAACGTGGAAAAAATACAGCAGGTTCGTGGGTTTCACTTTTACCCCGAACATCAACACGAGCCGGACTCGCCTATTCTGGAACTAAAGAATATCAGCGTCCGTTTTAATGGCACCACTGCGCTGGACAACATCTGCTTTAAGCTGCTCCCCGGCGAGCGAGTGGCCATTGTTGGCCCAAATGGCGCGGGTAAGAGCACCTTATTTAATGTTGTGTCCGGGGTGTTGCGCCCTACAAAAGGCCGGGTTGATATTTACGGGCACCGGCCCCGGCGCCACATTTGCATTGCATACGTGCCGCAGCGCAGCCAGGTAGATTGGAAATTTCCGGTAAATGTGGGAGATGTAGTGATGATGGGCCGGGCGGGCAAGCTGGGGCTGTTCCGCTGGCCAAAACGCAAAGATTGGCAACGGGTTGAAGAATCCCTGGAGTTGGTGGGGATGGCGCATCTGGCAAAGCGACAGATTGGCGAGCTGTCCGGCGGGCAGCAGCAGCGGGTATTTATTGCCCGGGCGCTGGCTCAGGAAGCGGAACTGATGCTGATGGATGAGCCGCTGACCGGCCTGGATATAAAATCGCAGGAGGACATTTTTTCTATTTTTGATAAGCTGCGCGAGCGCGACGTAACCGTGATGGTTGCCACCCACGACCTTAATCTGGCCGCCGAACGATTTGACCGGCTGATGCTTCTTAATCAATCGATTATTGGTTTTGGCCAGGCCCACGAAGTTTTTACGCCTGAGCTGTTGAACCAGGCTTACAGCGGAAGTATGCGCCTGATTGACACGTTAAACGGTACACTGTTTATCAGCGATAGCTGTTGTGGAGGCGGAGAGGGCCACACCCATGGCTGAACTATTCAACTGGGTTGTCAATCCGTTAGGTTATGCCTTTATGGTGCGCGGTTTAACGGCGGTGGTAATTGTGGGCGTGGTTTGTGGCGCGCTGGGCACCTACATCATCCTGCGGGGAATGGCGCTGTTTGGAAATGCGCTGGCTCACGCCATTTTGCCGGGGGTAGCCGTGGCCTATCTGGTAGCCGGCAACAGCCAAACCTGGCTGTTTACCGGGGGATTGGTGGCCGGGGTTGCAACGGCTCTGGGAATTGGGGCCATCAGCAAAGAAGGGGTAAAAGAAGATACGGCCACGGGAGTTATCTTTGTAAGCATGTTTGCGCTGGGCATTGCCCTGATTTCAACCGTGCGCAGCTACACCACAGATTTAACCCATTTTTTATTTGGCAACGTGCTGGGCGTTTCCAGTAACGATTTGTGGTTGATTGGCATTTTTGGCGGACTGGTGCTGTTGACCATTGCCGCTTTTTACAAAGAGTTTCTGGTTATCTCTTTTGATCCCATTCTGGCCAAAACGTTGCGTTTACCGGCCACGTTTTTAAACAACCTGGTGCTGCTGTTAATTGCCGTCACTATTGTCATCTCGCTGCAAGCGGTAGGCATTGCCTTGATGACGGCCATGCTGGTAACGCCCGCCGCCGCGGCATCGCTGCTTACTCGCCGCCTGCCGGTAATGATGCTGCTATCTGCCACAATTGGGGCCACAAGCGGAATCTTTGGGTTGTATCTATCGTTTTATGTAAATATTGCCTCCGGCCCGGCAATCGTGCTGGTTTGCACTGCATTTTTCATACTGGCTTTCCTGTTTTCGCCGCGCCGGGGCCTGCTGCAACGCTTTCTGACCACTCAAAAAGAGCAATCAACCTCTACCTTGCCGCTCAGGAATTAGCAGGTTGTAACTAAAGCGCGGTACTATAGATTTTATCCAACATTTGAATTAAAGGCTCTCTGGTAGTTTGCAGGATCGCTCTATAAAAAGCGTATTATCTGCCACTGATTTCACTGATTTTTTATTTTTTCGTGTTAATTCGTGCAATCCGTGGCAAATTCTTTACTTTAATCCTGCGAAATCCTGTAGAGCCGA
>CAYWSS010000377.1:0-6156 GCA_964460505.1 uncultured Caldilineaceae bacterium
GCACCGGCTACATCGACACATTTCGCCACTTTTATCCCGAATTGACAGGCCAGTACACGTGGTGGTCGGTTCCTGCTCGTGCCCGGGCACGAAATATCGGTTGGCGGCTGGATTATTTCTTTGTGTCTCCGTCGCTGTTGGGTAAACTTTCCTCGGCGTCTATCTTGCCGGAGGTGATGGGCAGTGACCACTGCCCGGTAGGCCTGGAAATCTCAATGTAGCAAAAAAGGTATCATCTCAATAACTTGGGAAAACGCGGCCTGAGCCGGCCGAAGGCCATTGGTTTCGACAAGCTCAACCAACTCCGCCGCGATTTATTGAGATGATACCTAAAATCGCAGTTCCGCAAAAGTCGGCAGGTTACAAGTGACCGGCCCTTAAAATATAGATACAGGTCTACTTTCAGTGGCCCTAAAAGTGCCGGTCACTTTAATTTACCTGATGGCTTTTGCGGTATTGCCTAAAATCAAACTATTTTCGGCCTGCAATCCCGGATCCCCTTCCCCTGTCAGGGGGAGGGGTGAATAAACACCGTTGGCAAGTAGCCGACAATTTGCAAAGATAGTTTTCCGGCAAAATTAACCATGCCAAACTTACAAACCGAGGTGAAATATGTCCCAAACATTCTATGTACCCCAAAAAGCGATGGCCATTGTGGCCCATCCCGATGACATTGAATTTTCCTGCGCCGGAACCGTGGCCCGCTGGGTTAAAGCGGGGGCCGAGGTGGCCTATGTGCTGTGTACCAGCGGCCAGGTAGGTATTGACGAGCCGGGGATGACCAAAGAGAGAGCCGCCGAGATTCGCGAGGCGGAACAGACAGCCGCAGCAAAAGTGGTGGGGGTCAAAAAAGTGGTTTACCTTGGCCATCAAGATGGAATGTTGGAAAACACAATCGCTTTGCGCAAAGAATTGGTTCGGGAAATCAGGCGGTTTAAGCCGGAGGTGGTGATTACCGGTGACCCAACCGTGGTGTGGGCCTCCGGGACTTACATCAACCACCCGGATCATCGGGCGGCGGCAGGGGCTGCCTTAGATGCGGTGTTTCCCGCTGCCGGCCAACCCAACCTGTTTGAAGAATTGGCCGCCGAAGGATTGACCGCCCACAAAACCCGCAAGGTTTACGTAACCAGTTGGGATAAGCAGGATGTTTACGTAAACATTTCCGGCACCATCGATCTAAAAATTGCCGCGCTCAAAAAGCACGAAAGCCAGATGAAAGAGTGGGACCCGGAACCGATGATGAGAGAATGGTCTGCCGAAGCTGCAAAAGGCAAGGAAATGGAGTACGCCGAGGGCTTTCGTGTGGTTACGTTGGTCAGCGATGAAGATTTTGCCAAAATAAACGGCCAACCGCCAGAGGCGTAAAGCCGTCGTTAATGCAAATTTACAAATTTGCAACCTGCAACCTGCGACCCTGCTCCAGGATTACATAAACAATTATGCGCTTTCAATATTTCCCTAACAGTGTTATAATATTTCTGGTCTTCTCAAAAAAACATACCCCAAATAAAGAGGTCTCCTGTGGGCCAACGAATACTTCAGCTTTATCAATTACAAGCGCTTGATAGTGAAACAGATCAGATCAAACGGCAATTGTCGGATGTTTTGACTCAATTGGGCGAAAGTGATGCTTTGAAGCAAGCGAAAGCAACGCAGTCTGCTGCCGAGAGCAGATTTAGAAAAACTCATGCTACAATGCAGGATTTGGACCTGGAAGTAAAAAGCATCTCGGAAAAAATTTCAGGCCAGGAAAAATTGTTGTACAGCGGAAGGGTACTCAATGCCAAAGAGGCGGCTAATTTACAGGATGAGGTAGCATCGCTAAAACGCTGGCACACGGACCGCGAAGAACATTTGCTGGAAGCGATGGTTGATTTTGAAGAAGCGGAAGAATCTCTTTCTGCCGCTCAGGATGATTTGACCGGCGTGGAGGCCGAGTGGGTCTCCGGGCAGGGAGACCTGGTAAAGAATCGAGACAGCCTGGCCCGTAAATTATCCGAACTAAAAACCAGGCGTCCCACTGTATCTGCCCCCATTTCTCAAGCCGATTTGGCTGTCTATGAAAAATTGCGGCCAAAAAAGGCGGGTCGCGCAGTATCTGTGGTAAAAAACAAGGTGTGCCAGGGATGCGGGATGACCCCCTCAAACAGTAAATTACAACGCGCCCGGTCCGATGAGGAATTAATGTATTGTACCGTGTGCGGTCGCATTTTGTACGTACCGTAAGGAATCGTGGTGGCGGGGAGGCAAGGGGTGTCCCTCCACTCTCCCCACGCCATACGCGCGGTATGATAATACAATTATCAGAGGAGTTGGACAGTTCCAACCGGGACGACACCGAGAATAAAAATGGGCGCAGGAATCAGGAACTTCTCGAAGTGGTAAGCTTTTTCCTAACTCCTAATTCCCAACCCCTAACCCCTTTATTTTCAGAGGAGACACAGATGGGAACACGTAACGTTCAGGTCACTATTGACGATGCGGTGTTTCAAGCCGCAGCCAACAGAGCCACAGGTGAAGGCAAGTCAATGGGTGAGGTCGTGGCCGGGTTTATCCTGCAATATGCCGATGGCGCCTCTGCCGGCTCGCCCACTACCTACACCGTACAGCGCGGAGATACACTGGGGCGTATTGCAGCTCGATTTTATGGCAACGCCCGCAAGTATCCCATCATTCAGCGAGCCAACAATATTGCCAACCCCAGCCGGATTTGGGTGGGACAGGTGTTGGTCATCCCGGCGGCGGGCGAAACAACGCCAAAGCCGGCGACAACTACCCCCACACCGCCGGTAACACCGCCGCCACCGCCTGCTCCCGCGCCGCAACCTTCTTCGCCGGTTGCTCCTGTGTCACCCCCCCCTCAACCGGCCCCCTTGCCGGTTAGCGGGCCGCCGGCCAAACCATCTATCCGGTGGGCAGGTTCTCCAAATTTTAACAACCGTCGCCGCCCGGACGATATTACGGGCATCGTTATCCACTCAACCGCCAACAGTTCGCTGGAACGGGTGGTGGAGTGGTTCAACAACCCCAGTGCTCAAGTCAGCGCGCACTATACCATTGGCAAGGATGGCGAAATTGCCCAGCACGTGCAGGATATGCACCGGGCCTGGCATGCCGGACGCAGCGTGTGGAAAGGGCGCAATTCTTGCAATGATTACACCCTTGGTATAGAATTGGTGAATCTTAACGATGGGGCGGACCCCTATCCGGAAGCTCAACATCAGGCTAATTTGGCCTTGTGTGTCTACCTGGCAGACAAGTACAACATTAGCGCCGATGATATTATAGGCCATCTGGATATAGCAATTCCTCCCGGTAGAAAATCTGACCCCCGTGGGTATGATTTAAACCGCCTTCGCAACGAAGTTGCGGCCAGGCTGGGACATCGCTAGCAGTTAAAGTCAAAACAATCACAATAACCAGTTGGAGTTTTTTCGGTGAAAAACCCTGTTTTTTTCCACGCTTGTCCATGGGAATGGCAGCCCCTTGCATTAGGGTGCTGGACCTAACTGAATATTTTCCTCTTTCTCAATGAGCAGCTGACGGGCGCGTCCCAAATTCCTGAAATCTGGAACGCATCCCGGTTGACGTCGAGATTTTCCTCGCTTCATCATCACCTGCGAATTTTGGTTTTCCTGCAAAATACAATAAATCTATCATCTCCGTTTTATAGCCCAACGTCGGGTTATTACAAAGTGAAAGCTCCGCAGAAATAGCCTGCGCGTCTAACCGTCAACTTATATGAAACGAACACCTGCACTGCCCGCAAATGCAAGTGTTCGTTGTCCATTCGTTGACAATTTTGACCGTTCCCCCAATTGCGCAGAGTTTTCAGTACAAAAGAATTTGCCGGATGTTGAATACTTGAAATTCTGGCGGCAGAATATTTTATTATTTTGCCCTAACTTAAATATATCTGTTTTAGGAGAATAAAATGACACGTTTAAACCGCATAATTACTGAATTACCCGGCCCAAAAGCCAAAGCGCTGTTGGCCCGAGATGCCCAGGTAGTATCCCCCTCTTATCCCCGTGATTATCCCTTTGCCATTGATTATGGCCGGGGCGCAGAAGTGTGGGATGTGGACGGCAACAGCTTTATTGATTTTGCAGCCGGTATTGCCGTAGCCGCCACCGGACACTCCCACCCCAAGGTTGTGCAGGCTATCAAAGATGCCGCCGATAAATTCCTGCACATTTCGTCCGATTATTACCACGAATATCAGGTGAAGCTGGGTGAAATTCTCAATCGAGTGGCTCCCATGGACGAACCGGCCATGACCTTTTTTGCCAACTCCGGCACGGAAAGCGTGGAAGGGGCGCTCAAGCTGGCTCGATACGTAACCGGGCGACAGCGCTTTATTGGCTTTTTGGGCGGATTTCACGGTCGCACTATGGGCTCGCTGGCTTTTACTTCCAGTAAATACACCCAGCAGTCGGGCTTTTTTCCGACGATGCCGGGTGTAACCCACGTGCCCTACCCCAACAACTATCGCCCGCTGCTGGCCGGTGATGACCAGGGCCGGGCCGTACTGAATTACATTGAGAATGTTCTGTTTGAAAGCGTTGTACCCGCCAAAGAAGTGGCCGGTATCCTCATTGAACCCATTCAGGGCGAAGGGGGCTACATTGTTCCGCCGGATGGCTTCCTGCCCGGCCTGCGTGACCTGTGTGACCGGCACGGCATCCTGTTAATTGCCGACGAAGTGCAGAGCGGGATTGGGCGCACCGGCAAAATGTTTGCCGCAGAGCATTGGGGCGTGCAGCCAGATATTGTCACCTCGGCCAAGGGGCTTGGCTCCGGCAGGCCCATTGGGGCGGTCATTGCCCGCAAGTCGATTATGGAACAGTGGGCACCCGGCGCCCACGGCAACACCTACGGCGGTAACCCGCTGTGCTGTGCGGCCGCCATCGCCACCCTTGAATTGGTTAAAGAACAATACATGGCCAATGCTGCAGAAGTGGGCAGCTACTTGCAGGAAAAAATGATCGAGATGGCGGCAAAATTCCCGATGATTGGCCAGGTGCGCGGCAAAGGCATGATGATTGGCATGGAGTTTGTGAAAGAGCCGGCCACAAAAGAGCCGGCCACAAAATTTGTGGCTGAATTAATCCACGAAGCCTATTACAATGGTTTGCTGTTGCTGCCGTGCGGCGTCAGCACTATCCGCTTTATGCCGCCCCTGATGCTTGACAAAGATTTGGCGGACGAGGCGCTGGAAATTATGGATAAATCAATCCGGGCCGTTGCTGACCGGCAATAATCCTATGTAGACTTTCAGGGAGGACAACCAATATTGCGTATTTTGTATCCGGAGAGTGTTACGAAATACGTAATACTTTCACGCAACAGTTGCGCTGGATCCGCTGCGGGTCAGTGCAGGTGCACAAATTTGGCGCACCTATTTCTGGAACTCCCTAAATATTTTGAACACACCAAATAGTAACCGTTTACCCCCCTCCCGCTTCGCGTCCCCTCGCAATCAGGGGGAGGCTTTTAAACTTCCCCCCGTTGGCGGGGGGGGTGAGGGGGGGGGACGATTAGCACCAGATACCTCTGCTGGCAGCCGACCACCGGCAGCCAGGTTTGCCGTTGGCGGTAAGTTGACCTAACATAGCCCGTATGAAATCACTTGCATTCTGGATTGGCCTGTTTCTCTTTTCTGTATACCTGCTCACCTTCTCCGGTAAGCTGCACGTTATGGATGAATTTGTGGGGTATGCCGCCGGTAATAATTGGGTGCAGATTGGGCGGGCCGACGTCAACCAATTTATCTGGACTAATCACTGGCATTCCACGCCGCCGGGCATTTGGGGTACGGATAACAATCTCTACACCAAAAAAGCGCCCGGAATTTCGCTGGCTGCGGCCCCGCTTATTTGGGTGGGGCACAACGCCCCCGGCCTGAATGCCGTCCATGTGAGCTTGCTGCTCAGCGCCATTGTTACCGCCCTGACCGGCAGCCTGCTTTTTATCTGGCTGGTTGATCTGCGATTCTCCGCCATGGTAGCCCTGTTCACCAGTCTTACCTACGGCTTGGCCACCATCGCCCTGGTCTACGCCCGCTTTTTGTGGGAACACTCGCTGATGGCGCTGCTTTTTCTGGTGGCGCTGTGGGGGCTGCATCGGGCAATTTATGCGGCTGAGACACGA
>CAYWSS010000378.1:0-6135 GCA_964460505.1 uncultured Caldilineaceae bacterium
CACCCCCCCTTCCAGACTCAGGGCAAACACATAGGTTGCCACGGCCAGAATTGACCCCACAGATAGGTCAAACTCGCCCGAAATCATCAGCATAGCAACGCCTACCACAAAAATACCTTTGATGCCGGCGATAGTTAGAATATTTGTAAGAGATACCAGGGAGAGGAAGTTTTCTGCCCGAATAGCGAAGAATACAAATAAAATCAGAAAACTAATCAGGGCAACAACTTCGGGAAAATCTGCTAACCTGGCCCGGACCTGGGTCCAGGTACTGAATCGCCGAGATTCCATTGTGGCTTGTGTCATATACTCTACCCCTTTCTCGGAAATAACATGGCGGGGCAGGCTTTTTGGCCTGCTCTGTAACCCATAAAATCCGGATTATCAAATGGGACTTTTATGAGTTTACCTCACTCAACTTGACAGGTCTGTTTTCCCGGTAAGATTTCCAGGCGGCCAGCCCCATAACCACCGGAATCCGGCCGTCGATGCCGGTGACGGGGGGCGGCGAGTCTTGCAAAATACAGTTGATAAATACGCGCATTTCGGCGGTGTATGCCTCCATGTAGCGCTCCAGAAAAAAGAAGTGCGGCAGCGAGGCATGGATGCCGGCTGCGTTACTGAGCACGGCGGTATTAGGCGCATTATTTGAAACCACCACATTGCCGCCAGAGCCAAACACTTCCACGCGCTGGTCGTAACCAAATACGGCCTTGCGGCTGTTTTCGATGGTGCCGATGGCCCCATTGGCGTATCGAAGCGTAATCACGGTTGTATCAATATCGCCGGCTTCACCAATGGCCGGGTCTACCATAACGCCGCCGGTGGCATATAACTCTTCCACCTCGCTGCCAATCAGAAAGCGGGCCATATCAAAATCATGAATAGTCATATCCAGAAAGATACCGCCGGACACTTTAATGTAATCTACCGGGGGGGGTTCGGGGTCGCGGCTGGTGATGCGCACCGTGTGGGGCCGGCCAATTTTTCCGGCGGCCACTGCATTGCGGGCAGCTTTGAAATTAGGGTCAAACCGCCGGTTAAAACCCAACTGAAGCTTTACTCCGGTGTTGTCCACTTCCGCCAACGCCCGATCAATTTTGCCCAAATCCAGGGCGATGGGTTTTTCACAAAAGATGTGTTTGCCCGCCCTGGCTGCATCGATAATGAATTGGGCGTGGGTATCTGTGCTGGAACAGATAATTACCACGTCTATTTTATTATCAGTAAAAATTTCTTGCGGGTCTGCGGTATATGAGGGAATTTGAAAATCGGCGGCGCATGTTTTGGCGCTTTGCACAAAAATATCGGCCACGGCCAACAAATTTGCAGAAGGGATGCGGTACGACAGCGTTTCGGCGTGAACCCGGCCAATTCGACCGGCGCCAATCAGTCCAACATTGACTTGAGGTGTCATCTACGACAATTCTCCTTAAATCTATTGTTTTGCTGAAAACTCCGCAGAAATAGCTTGCCTGCCTTGGCGTCAACGAATGTGAAACGAACACTTACACCTGCACTGCCCGCAGGCGCAAGTGTAAGTTGCCCATTCGTTGACGCCGCTTATAGTTGTGCGGAGTTTTCAGTATTTTGTTAGCTGCACTAATGCCGGCGTTGAAAAAAGAACTGAATAGGGCGTATTATGTACTCCGTAAAGAGCAAAATTATACGCAATACAAGTAAACGGGTAAGTTAATTAATTCTCATTTCTAAGTGGCGGTAATCGCTGCTGTTGACTCTCTAATAAGCAGTTTACAAGGTAAAGTGTCATCTTGAATATCTCCGCCATCGAGTAATGCCAGCGTCATTTGCATTGCGGCCTGGCCCAGTTGGAGTAGAGGTTGGCGTACGGTAGTTAATGGGGGGCTAACATACTGCGCAGAGTCGATGCCGTCAAAACCTACAATACTCAGTTGATCAGGGACACCAACTCCCTGCTGCCGGCAAGCCATCAACAAGCCAATGGCAATGATGTCGTTGTAACAAAACACGGCGGTTACCTTGTTGTCCAGAAATTGTTTTAATCCGCTCTTCCCCCGATCAATATCTGCTTCCACGTCCGGCTGTAGCTGTAGTACAAGCCTGGGGTTAAGACCAATTCCGGCCTGGTTAAGGGCCGTCTGATAACCAGACTGACGTCGTCGATTTGATCGGGGACGATTTGAGGCCCCAATATAACCAATATTTCGGTGCCCTAAACTGATTAAATGATCTACCGCCAACTGTGCCCCCTGAATGTCATCAGCAGAAATGGAATGGAGAAACTCACCCTCTTCCTGATTGTTGATGAGCACAATGGGAACCTTGATCCGGTCCAATCGCGAACTGTACAGGCTGCCAACCCGAGAGGAGGTGACGATAATGGCATCTACCCGGCGACGATGCAGAGTCTCAACCACGGCCATTTCTTGTTCGGGGTTATCGTGGGATGTGGCCAAAAAAACGCTGTAGCCTGCATCTTGCGCAACACTTTCCACGCCCTGAACCACTTCGGCCACAAAGGGATCGGCCAAGGTGGTAATGACCATTCCAATTGTTTGGGTGCGGTTGGTTAACAGGCTTTGGGCAACGGCGCTGGGGGTGTAGCCCATTTCCCGGGCCAGTTGTTGAATGCGAGCCGTGGTTTCTGAACTGATGGCCGGATTACCTTTTAACGCTCTGGATACGGTGGTGTGAGATACACCTGCGGCCTTGGCAATATCTTTGATGGTAACCGGCATTTCTCCCCCCCTTGCGCACGCAATAGGGTAACTGCCCCCAATTACGCACACGTGTGCATGTGCCAGAGGATACCACACCCATTTTAATTTGTCAATAGTGATTCGCCAGGATTTGGTTATTTTAAATCTGACAGGTTTCATTCAGTGGCACAATCGCCAAAGTTGCTTTGATTATCAACGATTTTTGTGGTGGTCAATAAGATGTTGAACACTTTTACCTCACGCAAAGATTTTAATGCTTTTCTTAACGTTCCCGGCGAATTTGCGTGAAAATTTCAAAATCCTGATTTGTTCAACATAATCTTGACCACTACAGATTATTACCGATTTTGGCCGGAAGCAGTGATCTTGAAAATCTATCAGGTCCTGCAATCTCCAGGAATTTGGATCTACTGAGTATTGGATGTTGATTGTCTTGTAAATTTGTGGATTCGTGAGTTTGACAAACGGCGCTAATTTTGCTAAAATGCGCAAACGTTTGCGCAAACAGGGAGAAGAAATGCCGGTCTCAATTAAAGACATTGCCAAAAAAGCGGGGGTAGCGCCCTCTACTGTTTCCCGGGCTTTGGCCAATCATCCCCGTATCGGTGAAGAGACAACCAGGCACATTCAGGAATTAGCCACAGCAATGGGCTACGTGCCCAGCGCGCTGGCCCGTTCGCTGGTTTCCAGTCGCTCCACCACCATCGGCATTGCCGTTAACGATTTTCTCAATCCGTTTTACGTGGATCTGATTTCTAATATCGAAGATGTCGTTGTGGAAGAACAGTACCACGTCTTTGTCAGCAGCTTTCATCGCAACAAAGCGCGCGAACTGAGCCTGACCAACGCTTTTTACGAGCGGCGCGTGGCCGGTATTATTGTGGTGGGTTCATTAATTGACCGTGATTATATGGTCTGGCCCAACCGCTCCTCGATGCCTGTGGTGCTGATTAGTTGTCCGTCGTACCCCTTTTCAGTGTCCATTGACAACACGCTTGGGGTGTGCAAAGCTATGCAGCATTTAATTGAGTTGGGGCACCGGCGCATTGCCTTTGTCACTCAGGGACACAACACCAACACTGAAATACAACGTCTGGCCGGATACCGGGCCGCACTGACCAACCACAAAATTTTGGTTGATGAACGGCTGATTGTGGCCGGAGACGGGGATATTACAGGAGGAATCACGGCTGTACCCCAACTACTGGCCCAGGATAACCGCCCCACCGCCGTATTTTGCTACAACGATATGACCGCAATTGGGGTCATTAATGGCTTGCAGCAACAAGGTTATCGGGTCCCGGAGGATTTCTCGGTGGTTGGGTTCGATGACCTCAACATTGCTTCTGCCTACTCCCCTTCACTTACCACCGTGCGGCAACCCACCTTTCAGTTGGGGCAGGGCGCAATTAATGTGCTGCGTGCCCTGACTCAGGGTGATGAAAACATCACCCCCCAGGTTTTTGAACCGGAATTTATTGTCCGCCAGTCAACAGCGCTGTGCCCGATTAGTTGAAGGGCCGGACCCACCGAAGAATTCCGCACGCGCGAAAGGAGACAGGCATAAGTTAAATTAAGGTTGATTTCCAGATAACTACTTTTTTGAGTGGGGCGCGAAATATTTACCACGGAGGCCCTGACGCAAAGCGCACAGAGAAATTTGTAAAAACCCAGTGAACTCCGTGCCTTCGGGGTTTAAATTTTTTTCTCTATAAGCCCAACACTCAATAGGGAGACTAACGATTTTTAGCATAACGTTTAAACCAAACCATTCTTCTAATTGAAACAGATGCTATTAGACTTGTTCCCTAATAAGGTTATCTCATTTGTAGGACACGGACAAGCGCGGATGAACGTGGAAAAAAGATTTTAAATATTCGCGCTTGTCCGTTTTTGTCTGCGTCCTTAATAAAATGTGTCCAAATTTTCTGCGTTGCCTGTTGAGGAACAACTCTATTAAATAACAAACGGAGATGAGAAATAATGAGTAAAATTAAAATTGCTGTTATCGGTATTGGTAACTGTGCCAGTTCATTAATCCAAGGGATTAACTACTACAGAGATTCTAATAACGACAAAGCCATTGGCCTGATGCACTGGGACCTGGGCGGCTACAAACCCTACGATATCGAAGTTGTGGCTGCGTTTGACATTGACCGCCGCAAAGTGGGGCAGGATGTGGCCGACGCCATTTTTGCCCGGCCCAACTGCACCGAGGTTTTTTGTAGCGATATTGCGTCAACGGGCGTCAGCGTACAAATGGGGAAAATTCTGGATGGCTATTCTGACCATATGGAAAACTATCCCGAAGATGATTCCTTTGTTTTGTCCAACGCCCCTGAGCCAACCAAAGATGACGTTATGGCTGCCCTTCAGGATACCAGGGCCGATATGCTGCTTAACTACCTGCCGGTTGGCTCGGAAAACGCCGCCAAATTTTATGCCGAATGTGCGCTGGATGCCGGCATAGGTTTTGTAAACAATATGCCTGTATTTATTGCCAGCGACCCCAAATGGGCCAAATGCTTTGCAGAAAAGGGGCTGCCTATTATTGGCGACGATATTAAAGCGCAACTTGGCGCTACCATTACCCATCGCACCCTGACCGACCTGTTTAACAAGCGGGGCGTAAAGCTGGAGCGCACCTACCAGCTTAACACCGGCGGCAACACTGACTTTTTGAATATGAAAAACATGGAACGGCTGGCCTCTAAAAAAATCTCAAAAACCGAAGCGGTACAGGCCGTAACCGCCGAGCGGCTGGTTGACAACAACATTCACGTTGGCCCCAGCGACTACGTTCCCTGGCAGAATGACAACAAGGTTTGCTTCATTAGAATGGAAGGCAAATTGTTTGGCAACGTGCCGATGAATCTGGAACTGCGGCTGTCTGTGGAAGATTCGCCCAACTCCGCCGGGGTGGCCATCGATTCTATTCGCTGCCTTAAATTGGCCCTGGATCGCGGCCAGGGCGGAATCCTGCACTCCCCCTCATCCTACTTTATGAAACACCCGCCCCAACAATTTACCGACGATCAGGCCTACCAGATGACCGAAGATTTTATTGCCGGCACCCGCCAGAATTAAATGGGCATTGCCCGGTTCTGCAAAACTCGGCAGGTTACAAGTGACCGGCACTTAAAATATAATAATTGGCCCTAAAAGTGCCGGTCACTTTAATTTACCTGATGACTTTTGCGGAACTGCAAATTTTGCTTGGCATCAGCAATTCCCGGTTTGACAATTAGAGTGTGAAAATTATTGCGCTTGTGAATATTTCAGAGTAGAATTTTCAGAATGATAGAATTTTGATTTGCCGGAACTTCTGTCAATTCTGCTCTTATGCCAACAAAAACCAGCCCGACAAGTAATTATCGGCGGCACAATTTTCAAACCGGGAATTGCTGAGTAAACGTTAAATTTTTTTAACGAA
>CAYWSS010000379.1:0-6128 GCA_964460505.1 uncultured Caldilineaceae bacterium
GGTGGCTCAGACTATTCTCTCTGCCGCTAATAGTCCTGTTGATTAATGTCAATTTCCCCGTGTTCGTATTGAAAATCCCACCGCCATCACCACCTCTACCTCTACCGTTCCCGGAATTATCACTACCGCCGCCACCCCGGCCACCATTGCCACCTCTGCCACCCACACAAGTTAGAGGGCTATACACACCTCTGCCACCATCCCCACCATCCCCTCCATCTCCCCCACTGCCACCCGATCCAGCGTGATTATTGCTGACGGCGCTGTTGATTAACGTTGCCGTTCCTGTGTTGTAGATACCACCACCGTGACCACCCTGACCGGCCAAGCCGCCTTGAGAAGCATGTCCACCATTACCGCCATCCCCCGTAACACCCTCTATCGCGTCGCCACCATCGCCACCATTGCCACCCGATCCACCAGGTCCACCAGGTCCAGCCTGATTGCTGCTGACAGTGCTGCTAATCATTGTTAGTGTACCACTGTTGAAGATGCCACCACCATAGGCGCCGTCACCACCCTGCCCGCCCTGCCCTCCAGCCCCGCCGGACACAAGGCCAAAACCACCGTTGCCTCCGCTACCACCAGGGGCGCCTGTTGCAGCCATGTTGTTGCTGATAATACAGTTGGTCAAGGTTAGCATACCTGTATTGAGGATGCCACCCCCATTGTAAGGACCGGGCATACCCCCACTGCCATCCTCGCCTGCGCCGCCATTGTAACCGCCATCAGTTCCACTTTGACCAGGCGCGCCACCATCGAGCGTATGAGCCCCATTGTGACTAACGACACAGTTGCCCAGAGTTAACGTACCCTCGTTAAGAACACCGTTGCCGCCAATAATACGATCATCAGGCCTATTAACAAATGGAGCAGTACCTTTGCTAATAGTAACGTCGTTAATCTCGACCTCGGCTCCGTTTAAAATATGGAAGATACGCGAGCTTGGCCAAACACCTTGAACCGCTGTAGCAACGATGGTCAGATGGTCTGCGCCCGGGCCGGTAATGATCAGGTTTTTGTCAATGGAAAGCTGTCCGTTAGTCAGGGTGATAATACCCGTAACGCTAAAATCAATTTCCTGGCCGGGAGTAGCCGCAGCAATGGCCTCTCTCAGCGAGCAGCCGGCCCCAACATTGCACCCGTCGTTTTCATCAAGCAGGGTGGTCACGCTGATGTTCGCTGCTTGAACTATAGGAACTGACAGAATAACGCCGGTACCAATCAGCAAAGTCAGCATCAGGGCCAGTACTGGCCGAATAATTTGTTTTTTCTTTAGTTGTGATGTTCTTTTGGCTTCATATTCTTTGATTATCATTTTTCTAGACATTACTTTTTCTCTCATCTGAAACAGAATTTTGCATATAATATTTGACCTCCAAGTAAAGCATATAACGTCCACAATCAGGCGATTACGGGTTAGCGAATGTGCCTTCAACGCCAAAGTGCCGCCACAGGCACAACCGATTTCTATGAACGGAAGGGTAGTAATTCGCCTGCATTGTGATTGTTAGCCGGAGTTTTGCCATAGTTTTATAACCGTAGAACTAAACGTAACCCTTTCTCCACTTGTTCAAAAACATTGGAAGGTAATGTACCCACTCTCTCCGTTAAAAATCTCTTGTCTACTGTCACTACTTGAGAAATATTGACAACCGAATCCTTCGATAACCCCGTTAACTTTTGAGGCAAAAATACATTGCCGGGGGCTTGGGCCAATTTGGTGTTTGAGGTAATCACAACCGCAATCACCGTCGCTATCCGGCTACGATTAAAATCATTGGACTGAACTATCAACACTGGACGGCGATAGCCTGGTTCTGACCCTACGGGTTCAGGTAAACTTGCCCACCAAATTTCACCGCGTTGAATTACCAACTCTCACCACCTATTGAAGCAACTTGAAGGGCAACTAATTCTGGTTCAAGTACGGATTCTTCTGCTTCATAAACTTCATTAAGTTGTGCAGTTATATCTTGACTTTCGTATGTTGCTACATAGGCGACTAGAGCAGCCGTATACAATTCGCTCAAAGACATATCAAGTTTTTGAGCCAATTTTGTAGCTGCTTCAAAAATTGGATTAGGGATAGAAATATCTGTTTTCATAGACTTTTATCAACTCTGACTTTATCTGTTTACTGGACTCAGGGAAAAGTTGTAGTTATGTCAAGCTAAGTAAAAATCAGGCCAATTCGACCACAGTTTCGGTCATTTTCGCCAAGATTTACACATCTTGAGCGACGAAATTCAGTCAAATTGTGCTATTTAGCTCTTATTTTGGGCCAAAAATCGCACTTATTGACATAACTCTAAAATTTCCCTGACTCCAGTTAAGTATTGCGTGTTGCGTATTGGCCATAAAAACCCTTTACGAAATACGAAGTACGCAATACGTGATATATTGAAATCTTGGGACTAAAGACAACTTCACCATTATGCGGTAAAATTGAACAAGTCGCAAAAAAGGTGCAAACTGCTCAGTGACAGCTTGCACCTTTTGAAAAATCTAACTCAAAGCGGGCAATTTTTTAGGTTAACCCACTTCCCACAACGTATGTTGCAGCTCACTCCCGTTTGGCGGGCAAATGGGGCGAGGTAATATTAATGCCTTTGGCATTGACCGACTGTTTAACTTCTTTAGTGGTCCAGGCAATATCCCACACGACGTGCGTCCGTTTGTGAACCCGGTAATCCCACCAGCCCAGAATTCTGGAGTAACCTTCGATGGCTGCCAGCACAAACAAAATCCAGATTAGACGGAGCGCTCCCCAGATTTCTTCAAGGGCCAGCTTGGCCAGCCGGGGCGAGCCCATGCTGGAAACTTCGTATCCATATTTTTCTTTCAAATGCAGGTGACCGGCGTGGTTGCGGCGGCGCTGCTTCACAAAATCACTCACGGTTTCCGGCCCCATGTTAAAAACCACGGCGTCCGGGGCGTAGCGCACCTGCAAGCCCCGGCGAATGACTAATGCCTCTACAAAGGCTTCATCCATGGCCACATCAGGCGGAATCTGATCGAACAGTTTGCGAAAGGCAATCAGCTCTCCCAACCGTGGAATCTCCAGGCATAGCTGGTGTTCCATTTTTAGGCGCAAATGCGAGAGATAGCCAATAACATGCTCCGGCGTATTAACCGGCACCTTGTGCGCCCCCGTCATTCCTACGGCCGGATCCAGAAACATCCGTACCATATTCTCAATGGCATCTTCGTGAGGAATGGTATCCCCACTTTCCAGAACGCACACTTCCTCTGTAGCATAACCCAGAAAAATATTGATGGCGCTGGTTTTCCCCTCGCGCCTTTCCTGAACATACAGCTGTATCCGAGAGTCTATCTCTAAATATTCTTGTACAATTTCTACCGTTCTATCCGTACAGCCGGAAGCAACGACAATAATTTCGGCAATTTCAACCAGATGCAAACGCTGATTGATCACTGCATCCAAAACTTGAGCCATATTGGCTTCTTCGTTGTGAGCGGTAATGCCCACACTACACTTGATACTCTGCTCCTGTAATTCTGTCACTCAATCACTCTCTCGTCTCAATTCGTCCTTTTCTGACACTTTCCGGAAAAGCCGCAAAAATAAAAAACTTAAAAAACTACCGGCAGCCATACCAAATGCAATATAAAAATATTGAGGCCACAAGCCCGGAATTGGACCCAAGCCCATCATCACCGCCGGAATAATGGTTAAAATACCAACGATAAATGCCAACAGAATTCCGCGAGACGCCGATAAATCCGGTAATCGCATGCCGATAATTATAAAAATACCGACTCCCAGCGTAATCATGCCCATCTGCACGCTCCAGTACGATAACCTGAACACGCCGTTGAAAATATCCAACACGGTCACGATTATTATCAATACCAGATAGAATAATCCAAACGCTATCCAGGATGATCTTTTCTGTTCGTCTGTCATTTAAGAAACCTGATTATAAATGAAAGCAAGTCTTAAAAAATATTTTTAAACAGCAACTGTACCAGAGCAATTTTACCATATCCGGGCTTTATAGTAAAAAGACACGCTAACAATGCCGTTGAAATTGCCGCACAATTATGCTATTGCAAATAAGGCTGCCGCGTTTAACAGACCGGGGCCGTGGCAAAAAAATTTGCGCCACAAACAGTTTTCCAAATTCTGGTCAAACCTTATCCGGCCGGCAACGGTGGCGTTGCCGGGCCCCGCTGTATGTAGGACTTTACCCGCTTGGCAAACTGACCGCGCGGTATTAGCACTTTGCGCCCGCAGGTAAGGCACACCACTCCAATATCGGTGCCCAGGCGCACCACCCGCCAATCTGTACCGCCGCAGGGGTGTGGTTTGCGCATACGCACAATATCATCTATTCGAATATCCGTTGCGTTAATCATTATAGTATTACCCGGCAACATTTGCGCCACGCTTTGCGGCGAGAATTTTTTTGCCACAAATTAACATGAATTACACGAATTAAAATTTAAAAAATTAGTGAAAATTAGTGTTAATTTGTGGCAAAAATAGCCAACATTGCCCTTGGGAGTTGAGAGGAACTGCACCCATTTCTATTGCGCCGGAAGCAGAATAAAGAATTTACTGCCGGGCAGTTTGTCCTGATCGTACCCGTCACTTTCTACCCAAATTCGCCCATCATGAGATTCTATTACCCCTTTAGCAATAGTTAACCCTAATCCGGCGCCTCCCCCCAGGAATTTGGTTGAACTTGTACTGTGCAACGTCACATCCTCGGCAGTACCAAATTTTTCAAAAATCAGCTTTTGCTTTTCGCCATCAATGCCAACACCGGTATCTGAAACCACAATCTGAACAAATGTTTTAGTTTTAGAACCGTCGAATTCTTCTAACACCCCCGCCCCCAATGTAATGCGTCCTCCATCCGGGGTGTATTTTATAGCATTGCCCACAATGCGCGAAAGCGCGGAGTGCAGTTGTTTTGAGTCGCCGGAAATCATAGGCAAGTCTTTGGAGATGTCAGTTTCAATGGTCAATTGGCGGTCACCAAGCAATTTTTTCTGCTCGGCCTCAATGCCCCGGATAATGCTGCGCACGGAAACCGGCGCAAAATTGGCGTTTTGGTCAGACAATTCCACGCGAATTACGCTGACCATATCGTTCATTATTTCCTGCAACCGCGATACTCCCTTGGCTACGCCCTCAAGCAATTCTTTGGCGTATTCATCGTTGGCAATACTGGGCAGCATTTGCAACATTTGGGTATAACTGTGGATAACGGTCAGGGGGGTGCGGAGTTCGTGCGAAGCAACGGAGATAAAGTTACTTTTGGCCGTTTCCAAATGTTTAAGCCGGTCGTAAGTAACTTTTAGTTCGGCAAATTTGCCTTCCAGCTCTTCAATCAGGTTAAGGCTTTGCTCTTGCAGATAATATTCGCGCTTGGTCGCAGCCTCTTCTTGTTTATGCCCCGCAGAAATATGGCGAGCAACCTCGGTAATCAGTTCGTCAAAGTCAATGGGTTTATTAAGATAACCATCGCACCCAATAGCTTTGGCCCGGTCACGATCATCGCTAACCGTGCGGGCGGTCAAGGCCAAAATTGGTATGGTTTTTAACTGATCGTAACTGCGGATACGGGTAACAGCGGTGAATCCATCCAAATCCGGCAGGTTGATATCCATAAGAATGAGATCAGGTTTTATAGAAACGGCTTTTTCAATGCCTTCCAGAGCATTTTCCGCATCAACAACCTGGTATCCCCGGCTCTCGAGAATGCGTCTAACAAGGTGACGATTTTCTAGTGTATCTTCTACATTGAGGATGGTTTGGGGCGTACTCATACCAGTTGTCTTGGTCCTGGACAATTTGTTAACGTTAATTTTTTATAATTAACTAATTCGGCGTCGGGATGCACCTTCGTTAATAATAGCATATCTTGATCTTAAAAAGTATAGGATAACCATCCCAAATTTTATCCGATGTTTCTATATTACAGAAATTCAGGCAAGTTTTCTGTCCAAATTACCCGCCAATTACAGTTTTCAACATCGTATCAATCAATCTATGTGTTTTAATTTATTGGACGCAGATTGGGCGGATCGTGCGGATTAAAAATTTTGGCTCTACAGAATTTCGCAGGATCAAAGTAAAGAATTTGCCACGAATT
>CAYWSS010000380.1:0-6121 GCA_964460505.1 uncultured Caldilineaceae bacterium
TCGTGGCAGATAATACGTTTTTTATAGAGCGATCCTGCAAACTACCAGAGAGCCTACAATTTAAGAGGCCGTCGTCATAGCCCGGAAATTGTAAACCGATCTTTTCTCGCTTTTTTGAACAAATAAAACGATGCCCAAATTCATTTGATGCCGGGTTAAAGCGGCGAAAAATTAATGAAACTGAATTCGCAAATTGTATGCAACGCGGCTTCGGTAGTTTACGGAGCGCAAAACTATAGTTTTGCGCTCCGTAAACTGAATGATTGCGCCGGGCGATAACCACAAATTATACGTAATTGCAACTCAAGAAAATCTTGTTATAATAAGCATAACTTGCTTTAGGAAATATACCCAGGCAAGAAATTCAACATCTTCGCACATTGCCCGAAAGGACACCGATGTCTCAAGCTGATCGATTTCTCCGCGCCTGTCGAAAAGAATCTGTAGATGCCACCCCCATTTGGCTTATGCGCCAGGCAGGGCGCTACATGGCCGAATATCGCGCCCTGCGCGAGAAATATACCATTTTAGAACTGATCAAGACCCCGGAGCTGGCCGCCGAGGTTACACTGCAACCCATCAAGGCCTTCAACCTGGATGCGGCCATTATTTTTGCCGATATTCTAACCATTCTGGAAGGCATGGGGCTGGAGCTGGAATTTATCAAGGGCGAGGGGCCAATTTTTCACAACCCGGTTCGCGCCCCCGCCGACATCAAGGCGCTGACCGCGCGCCCCGCCGCAGAAACACTCAACTTCACGCTGGAAGCCATCAAACTGGTCAGAAAAGAGCTGGCCGGAAAAGTGCCGTTAATTGGCTTCTCCGGCGCGCCGTTTACCTTGGCCAGCTACGCCATCGAAGGCGGCTCGTCCCGAAATTATATAAAAGCCAAGAGCCTGATGTACGGGCAGCCCAAACTGTGGCATAATTTAATGGAAAAATTTGCCACGGCCATTGGCGAATATTTGCAGGCGCAGGCCGCCGCCGGCGCGCAAACGCTGCAACTGTTCGATAGCTGGGTGGGCGCCCTCAGCCCCGCCGACTATCGGGAATTTGTAATGCCCCACTCCCGGCGGGCCATAGAAATTGCGACCCGCCAAACAGACGTGCCGCTGATCCATTTTGGTACCGGAACCGCCGGCATGCTGCCACTTCTTAAAGAAACCGGCGGCGATGTCATCGGCGTGGATTGGCGCATTGATTTGGCTGAAGCCGGCCAAAAACTGGGGCCGGATGTGGCTATTCAAGGCAACCTGGACCCGCTGGTGCTTTTTGCCCCGGTTGACGAAATCAAAAAACAGGCGGCCCGCGTACTGGACAGCGTAAAAGACCGGCCCGGCCATATTTTTAATCTGGGCCACGGAGTTCTGCAACACACGCCGGTTGAAAACATTGCCACCCTGATTGATTTTGTTCACGAGTACACACAACGTTAGAATGTTAAAAAGCAAGGATGCCAAATGACAAAAAAAGCCGTCTTTATTTTAGCCTACGGGTCACCGACTAACATAGATGATATGCCCTATTACCTGTCTGATATTCGGGGGGGACGCCCTATGTCGCAGGAATTTATTGATGAATTTAAACGCCGCTATTCTATTATTGGCGGTTCGCCGCTAACCCGGCTTACCTACCGGCAAGCCCACAGTATTGGCCACGAGCTTCAGCGGCGAGGGCTGGATTTGCCGGTATATTTGGGCATGCGTCACTGGTCGCCCCGGATAAAAGACGCGGTGGGGCAAATGCACCTGCACGGCATCGAAGAAGCGGTGGCCATTGTAATGTCGCCGCACTATTCAAAAATGAGCATTGGCAAATATTGGGATAACATCAACCAAGCGCAAGAATTCCACGGCAGCAACATCAAATTTTCTTTGGTCGATTCCTGGTACCGGCAGCCCAAATTTCTGGAGGCTGTAGAAAATCACGTGCGGGCCGGGCTGGAAAAATTCTCACCGGATGTCCGGGACGGGGTAAAAGTGGTATTTTCGGCGCACAGCCTGCCGGAACGGCTGAAAAAAATGGGCGACCCCTACGATGAGCAACTTCAGGACAACGCCAAAATTGTAGCCGAGCGTTTGGGCAATATCGACTGGATGTTTTCCTACCAGAGCGCCGCCGAAACCGGCGAACCCTGGCTGGGACCGCAAATTGAAGACGTGGTGGTAAACCTGTCGAAAGAAGGTTACAAACAGGTGCTGGTTGCCCCCATCGGCTTTGTATGTGATCACGTTGAAATTCTGTTTGATATCGATGTGGAAACCAAAGAAATCACCGACGGCCTGGGCCTTCAACTGGAACGCATTGACTCGATGAACAGCACCCCGCGCTTCATTGAATCTGTGGTTGATGCCATAGCGGAGAAATTGTAGAGTTGTAAGTTATGCCTCACGTAACAATTATTGGCGGCGGCATTGCCGGATTAGCCACAGCCTTTTATTTGCAAAAACGAAGCCGGGAAACGGCTTCCCAAATTGAATACGCCCTGCTTGAAAGCGAACCGCGCTTTGGCGGCAAAATCACCACCACCACGGCAGACGGATTTACAATTGAGGGCGGCCCGGACTCCTTTGTCACCATCAAACCCGGCGGCCTTCAGCTTTGCCGCGATTTGGGGCTTGAAAACGACATCATCCCCACTAACGACCACAAGCGCAAGATTTTTGTCTTAAAAAATGGGAAGCTGACCCAATTTCCCGGCGGTTATCGCCTGACTATCCCCACCGAGTTTGTTCCGTTTGCGTTATCGTCATTAATCTCGCCGCTGGGCAAACTGCGCATGGGCATGGATCTGTTTATTCCACCCCGCAAAGAAACCACCGACGAAAGTCTGGCGACATTCATTCGCCGGCGGTTGGGCAATGAGGCCCTCGACAGGATTGCCGGGCCAATTATGGCCGGCATCTACACCGCCGACCCCGAACGGCTGAGCATGCAAAGCACCTTTCCCCAATTTAGCCGGATGGAACAAAAATACGGCAGTTTAATCAAGGCCATGCGGCAGGCAAAAAAACAGCCTTCCCCGCCCGGCAACAGCAACGGCCGGCCCACAGCAATGTTTACCAGCCTGCGCGGGGGAATGACAGACATGGTTGCTGCCCTGGTGAAGCAACTGGATGGCGACTTGCGCCCCGGCCGGCGTGTGACCGGCTTGCGCCCCCTGTCGCCCGGTTTCGAACTTGCGCTCGCTACCCCGCAGCCGCAAACCCTTACCACCGATGCCGTGGTCCTGGCCACCCCCGCCTTTGTGGCCGCATCGCTGCTTGAAGCGGTAGACCCCGGCCTGGCCGACCTGCTCAAAACAATCCGCTACGTATCCACTGCCACGCTTTCAATGGGATTCCGCCGGGCCGATATAAAAAGTCAACATAATTTTGACGGCTTTGGCTTTATGATTCCCAAAAGCGAAAAACGACAAATTCTGGCCTGCACCTGGTCATCCACCAAGTTCAACCATCGCGCCCCCGGCGATGATGTGTTGGTGCGTGTCTTTGTAGGCGGCAACGGACGCAGCCATTTAGTTAATTTGCCGGATGACGACATGCTGAAGCTGGTCCGGGCCGAACTGGCCGCCACCATGGGCGTTACCGCCAAGCCGGTGCTGCACACGATTTATCGCTGGCCGCAGGGCAACGCCCAGTACGATGTGGGACACCTGGATCGGGTTTCGCGGATTGAAACTATGGCCGGTAAAATTAAGGGGCTGTATTTAACCGGAAGCGCATTTCGAGGCATCGGTATTCCGGATAACGTAAAAAGCGCCAATGCCACGGTTGACCATATTTTGAACCACTTTGCAACTTAGTTAATTTCAGTGCCATTGGAGGGTTTATTGCCATGCCAGAAGAGGTCATCTCCACCAACAAAACATCGCTGTTTACTCTCAAAGGGCTAATTGTTATTCATTATTTGGATGGCGAAAGAATTGAGGGGCTGTTTGCGGCGCAGGACGCTTACAATATTTTCCTGAATGTTAACGGCGAACCGGTCATGATCCCCCGGCACCAAATTCGAATGATAAAAGGGCTGCATGGTCAACCAATAGAGCCTGATACCGCGCCAGAATTTCCGGCCGGAGAAAAGCAACGTGAGCTTACCCAGACAGCCATGCCCAAAAGTGTTGTCACCACCCAACCGCTTCCTTCTAAGTTGGACTTTCCCCCGCTGAGTGCCCCTCCGCCGGAAGAAGAACTCCCGTCTCTGCCCGAAACCGAACCGGTTGAGGAAGAAGATGACAAAGATGACGGCACACTCATTCTGGTGGCCGATATGGCGGCAGAAGAAGAGGAAGATGAAGACGACAAAGATGATGGCACCGTAATTCTTGACAGCAGCGATGAAATTCTGTCCGCAGCCATGCCGGACACCGACGAGGATGACGAGCTGGATATGACCGTCGTGCTGGGAGATGCGGGGCTGCTGGACGAATTTGACGCAGAAGATGAGGAAGAGGAAGGGACTATTGCCCTGAGGCTGGACATGGAACAAGAGCCGGCTTTGGCCCTGACGTGTGTTGGTGGGCCGCACGCCGGAGAAATTTATAAATTAACCGGTGGAATCACCACCATTGGCCGCTCCAGCGATAATGGGCTGGTCCTGTCCAGCGATAAAGAAATTTCCCGCCATCACGCTATCGTGCTTCATGAATCAGGACAGTATGTGGTTCAGGACCAAAACAGCCTGAACGGCACCTTTGTCAACGATGAGCCGGTCACGGCCCCCCGCTATCTGGAATTAGGCGACGAAATTCTGGTGGGGGTGTCGGTTCTAAAATATGACGAGGCGTAATTTCAGGTTACATTTGTCATCAAATTTGAGGCAACCAATAAAAGTATCGGCTTATGTCTGGAACAAGTGCAAAAGTGACCGGCACTAGAAGTAAGTGCCGGTCACTTGTATTGAATATGAGCCAAAGTATCTATTCAGGTTGACCAGGAAATTCTGCACCGGATTTTGCTTTGAGGTCTGGATTGCTGAGTTCTTGCTCAAGCCAACCTACCCCTACATATAGGGGTTCCTCCCAACAACACCACAATATAAGCGAGTCTTTACCGGGGTAGAGATTGACATAATTGACTTGAGTGTCACTTTATGGTAAGCTGTAAATAGACATAAAGTCTGATCTTCTGCTGTTTCTTGGGGATGCGCTCCACGTTTCACGTTTTAGGAAGCAGGGGCACCTTCGGCAAGGGAGATTCGGGGGGTTGCCCCCATGCCCCCCGCGCTTTCCCAGATTTTGGGACGCCCCCATTTCTTAGTCAGGCCAAAGAAAAGTTTCACGTCAATTTTCTTTGGACGCTGCTTGGAGGTAACGATGAAATTAACAAACAAATCATCACGGTTTACCCCTAAAACCCTGTTTGGGTATGCGCTGGTCATGATTACCCTGTTGCTGTTGGCCGTGCCGGTATTTGCCAACTCCAACCCCGGCTCAAATTTGCTGGACTTTACGGCCGGCAATACCGGCGGATACTCTATCCAATCCGCCCGACAGCTCTCCAAAGGAATTAACATCAGCCGCCTCAATCCCGGCCAGGAAAATTGGTACGTGTACAGCCGGGACAGTTTTAATGACCCTGATTTCTCCTGGGTTTCCCTGGCCTTGCGCTACGAGAGCGAAGCTCAAATTGGAACCGAACAGGTAAATTTTGAGGTGCTGGCCCAAAACCAATCCACCGGCTGGTTTCAACCCGACAGCGCCGGAGAAGTTTTGGGGGCCGGGCTGCTTTCGCCCCTGCGAACCGGCAACCAGAGTTTGATAGAAACTTTCTGGACCGGCCACGTCGCCGAACAAAACCACTACTATGTCCACGTTTTTAACAATTCACCCTTTGGGCTGGATTACACGCTGGAAGCCAAACCGGAACAACCCGCCGTATCCGGCGCAACGCCGGCCAGTTTTAACGCGTTGGGCGGCAACGCGGCCCCCCAAAATCTTCGCCAAATGGCCTGGACCCTGACCGCCCAGGCCGTAGAAAATATGGATGCCGTCCAGTCCGCCGGCTGGATGCAAAAAGCGCAGTCCATCGGCTGGCTGGTAACAGACGGAAACGCGGGCGCAGAAAATCCCAATACGGCCGCGGCCAACCCGACCACGCTGGGGGCGCCGGCAGCCGCGGGC
>CAYWSS010000381.1:0-6115 GCA_964460505.1 uncultured Caldilineaceae bacterium
TTCGGCCTGTGTGCTATATATGAGAGCGCGGCCAGCGTCGACATCTCAGCCCTCGCTGCCGACACCTCGCCTGCGCTGCCAAGGTTAAGCTTGACGCCTCCAACTTCGGTCTTGTGCGCCACGCCCAATGCCTTAACAACAACCGGATAACCCAGTGCTTCGGCTGCCGCAGCCGCCTGGCCGGCGTTGTAAACAATTTGCGCTTGAGGAACCGGTACGCCCCACCGGGCCAAAAGGTTCTTGGATTGGGCCTCGTCCAGTACCTTGCCGGGACCGTTCTGCTGTTGATTAAAATTTGTGAGTAACGGCAGGCCGGAAGGCCGGCTCCAGGCAGTGCCTATATCAACCGCCGCCTGGATACCCGCAACTCCGGCGTCAATGCCGGCCAGAAATGCAACACCTTCTCTCATCAACCGCGCCGCCACCGATTCCGTAATTGTATCTGAAAAGGTTGCCAGCACCGCGCCCTTGGTGCCGGTCTGCTGTGCAGCCCGAACAAACCCCCTCTCGGCCCCACCCCAGGTTGACTGGTCACAAATATCTTCTCTTGGGTAATCGAGCAAACACAGCGCTACATCAAAATCTTCCGACAAAAAGGCGGTAATCTTGTTGGCCAGCCGGTCTTCGTCATTCCAGTCAAACATCTGGTAATCAAACGGGTTGGCGGGTGATACCCACTCGTGTACTATTGCGCCAAGACGCTGTACCACCTTTTCAGACAGCGGGGGCATAGTCAGGCTTGGCCCCATAGCATCGGCCAGAAGGGTGAGGTCTCCGCCCGAAGTACTCATAGCCCCAACCCGGCCGCCGTTCAACGGGCCAAAAACGTGCAATACCTTCAGCGCCTCCATAAGCGCTTCCAAAGAATCGACTCGCCCCACACCGAGGCGGTTGAACAGAGCGCTGACCAAAACGTCAGAACCGGCCAGCGACGCCGTATGCGACACCACCATTTTCTGCCCAACCTCAGAGCGGCCGGTTTTGATGGCAACAATGGGCTTGCCCAGTTCCCTGGCAACGTTAACCGTATTCTGGAAGGCCACCGGGTCAGGCATTGCTTCTACATAAAGCCCAATCGCTGTAACCCGGTCCTCTAGCGCAAAGGTGTGGATGGCATCATAGAGATCGAACTTTAGCTTGTTCCCCAAAGACACCAGGTAGGCAATGGGCAGGCCGCGCCGCTGCATAGTGAGGCTAAACCCCACGTTTGATGACATGGTGATGATAGCCACGCCTTTGTCAACCCGCCGGCCGCCCTGCTGGTCGGGCCAGAGCATGGCCCCGTTAAGATAGTTGAGAAGCCCGTAACAATTTGGTCCAATCAGGGGCATATCGCCCGAGGCTTCCAGAAGTTGCTGTTCAAGTTCGGCGCCCTCTGCACCCACCTCGCTAAAGCCGGTGGCATAGCAAATTGCGCCGCCCGCATTCCGCGCAACCAAATCTCTAACGATGTCAATGGTGAGGTGACGATTAACACCCACATATGCAGCATCGGGGCTGCCCGGCAAATCCTCTACCGAGCGGTAGACCGGACGCCCCATAATCTCCGTTTTTTTGGGGTGGACCGGCCATATCTCCCCCTTATATCCCATACGATCACTCTGATGAATTGTCTCCTGGGCCTGCGCGCCGCCAAAAACGGCAATGGAACGCGGTTTCAAAAGACGCTCAAATGACATAGGGTGACCTCCCGGCGTAAGTTTCATTATTCTTCAATGCCACCATATTATTTATCATCTGTAATTCCACGCCATACTTTTGCCCGGTTATCAATGAAAGGCAAGGGGGTAATGGTTGCATCTGCTTTTTTCTGCCCTATGCCAACCACCAGTTGTGTTCCTACTTCTGCACACTCAATACTCACCATTGCCAGAGCAATATTTTTATCTAAATCTGGTGAATAGACAGCGCTGGTTATGGCGCCAACTGGTTGGCCCTTGCATTCAATTGGCCAGGGTTGCGCTAACTGGAACAGCGGTTCCAGGTGAATCTCTAATCCTACCAATTTACGTGTTATCCCGGCCGCTTTAATCTTCTGCAGCGCCTCTTTTCCGATGAAATCGATGTCTTGATCGAGATCAACAAGTTTGCCTAACCCAACTTCACAGGGGTTGGTTTGTTCTGTCATATCTTCCCAATAATTTAATAGTCCACTCTCAACCCGTTCAATTGATGATGGCGTAGCAGGCTTGATGTTATATGGTCTCCCGGCCTCCATAACAATTTCCCACAGTTGGTCTCCATAATTTCCATTACGAAGGTATAATTCATAGCCGCCTTGCTTGCTCCACCCTGACCGGGCAAGTATCAGGGGAATGCCATCTAATTCTGTTTCCCGGAACCAGTAGTATTTTAATTTTCGGGTCCAATCTCCAAAAAGATCGGCCACAACATCAAATGATTTAGGGCCCTGCACGGCCAACGGGGAAACATCTGGTTCTTGAAGTGTTACCTGCATTTTTAAGCCAACGGCCAGACCTTTTGCCCAGGACAGAACATCCCGGTCTGCTACCGATAACCAAAAATGGTTTTCTCCTAAACGCAGGGCAACCGGATCATTGAGAATGCCGCCATCAGGCGCGGTGAGAACAACATATTTGCATTGACCAATCTTAAAGTTGGTCAAATTTCTGGGCGTTAACCGCCGGATGAATTTGAAGGCGTCGGGGCCGGTAATTTCAACCTGCCGTTGGCAGCCTACATCCCATATAGTCACCCCCTTCTTTAAGTGCCAGTAATCGCTTACCAGGTCTTCATAAACCAACGGCAGGTACATGTTATTGTAGGGCGTATAGGCTTTACACCCATAACGCTCGGTAGCCTCAAAATACGGAGATTTCCGAATGCGGAAGCTGTATAATTTTGGTTTTTTGCTTTTAGTTTTTGCTTGCGTAGATTTTTCCTTCATAATTTCCTCAATTTATATTTCCAGGGCTTGGTAAACAAGCGTTCTGAAATCATTTCTGATGGGATAGGTAAGCGAAGGCATACACTGTGCCATAAGGATGCCAATCACCTGCTCTTTGGGGCTAATCCAAAAACAGGTTTCGGCCATGCCGCCCCAACCGCAATCGCCTGCGGCCCCCATTGTGCCGGCTTGGGCAACGTCTGTAATGACGTTAAACCCCAACCCAAAGCCAATGCCAGGCACGGGTTGGTCGACAATGCCATTGTAGGAAATGGGCAACAGAGCAGGCGGCAAATGGTTGGCGGTCATTAACTCCACGGTTTTGCACCCCAGCAGGCGCACGCCATCCAATTTACCCTTGTTCAGGAGGCATTGGGCAAAACGCAGATAATCGGTGGCGGTAGATACCAGGCCGTGCCCGCCGGCATAGAGGCGCACATTTGGAGAATAGTTGCCGCCAATAGCAGGACCAAGCACCTTTAACGTGCCTTTTTTAGTTGGCCCGTACAACTCGGCCAGGCGGTGGCTTTTTTCCGGTGCAACCCAATAAGCCGTGTCTACCATACCCAACGGCTGCAAGATATTTTCGGCAAAGAAGCCGGCCAGAGACATGCCGGAAATGACCTCCACCAAACGACCCGCCACATCGGCAGCCATACTGTAGCGCCACCCTTGCCCCGGCTGGTAAACAAGTGGCAAACCGGCAATGCGTTTAACCATTTCTTCAAGCGTAATCTGCGGGTTAAAAAGGTCCGCTTGATCATACAAAGTATCAACCGGCGTCTCTTCAGAACCGCCGTAGCTGAGTCCGGCGGTGTGTCGCAGCAAATCCTGAACGGTAATCTCACGGATTGGGTCGGCCAATGTGCCATTATTGGCGTATACTTTTATCTTTTTAAATTCCGGCAGAAATCTGGTTATCGGGTCGGTCAGGTGGAACAAGCTCTGTTCATAGAGCATCATCAAAGCCACGCTGGTAATAGGTTTGGTCATAGAGTAGATACGAAAAATAGTATCCAATGCCATCGGTTTATTGGCTTTGATGTTTTGCATACCAAATTTTTTAAAATGGATTACGCTGCCGCGCCGGGCAACCAGGGTCACAATTCCGGCCAGTTTTTTTTGGTCAATATAGCGTTGCATTGCGGCGTCTATTCGCTTTAGCCGCTCTGCCGAGAAGCCGAATTCTTCGGGGGTGCCTGTTTTCATTAAACATTCCTTATAAGAATCGATAGAATTATAGAATCTTTATTCTATTATTCTGCAAATTCTGCCCTATTTGGGTTTACATAATTTATGTTCCTGGTTGAAGTTATGTTGAAATAACAAGCGCCTGATTGGCCAGTAATTCTGCTATGGGAATGTGGCAGCAAATTTTGTGCCCAGCCGCACCTTCTGGAGATTGCCAGGGGGGCGTTTCTTGATTGCAAATATCGCCAATGCGATGAGGGCAGCGCCGTTGAAAGGCGCAGCCTTGCCCCGGTGGGGCCAACTCCGGCGTATCGCTGGCGAGCAGCTTTGGTTTCGTATCCGGGTCTGGCATTAGTACCGCGCCCAACAATGTTTCGGTGTAAGGATAATATGGCGGTGAGTAGATTTTATCAACTGGCCCTACCTCGCACAAGCGCCCCTGATATAGCACCACCACCCGCTCAGCAATAGCCCGCACCACTGCCAGATCATGGGCAATGAAGATGTAGGTTGTATTGCGCTCTCGTTGCAGATCTGCCGGCAAATCCAGCACAGCCACCTGCACCGATACATCAAGGGCAGAGGTTACTTCGCCACGCTTTACCGTTAGCGTCACATCACTGACAGTCGCCGGTGGTTCAGGGACGCCACGCCAGCGAGCAATCAAGCCGGGGCGATAATACGAGATATCCACCTCCGTGAGTTCAATGGCCGGTTCATCTTGAGTTGTGCGCTTAACAGTTTGTAAAACCTCCTGCAGTTCCTGGGAGAAATCGGCAGCCATAACCTTTTTTCAGTGATGGCAGCGCACTAAATGTGGGGTTTGGGGAATGGCTTCCAGTGTTGGCGGCTCACTGGCAAGGCTTCCCCCGCATTCTGGGGGATGAGCGCAATTTGCCGGCCGCGTACAGACTCTAGTTGGCGAGGCGTTAAACTAAACATATCCTGGCCCGCAAAACCTACACTCCCTCCGTAATTGTTCAGCCCCACCCCCCTCATTCCCCCCGTAAACGGGGGGACGCGAAGCGGGGGGTAGGGCTGAACGGTTACTAGAATTTGCCCTGTAGCTGCTGTGAAATCTGGTGTCCTGTTTCTACAGTTAACCGGGCAATTTCCTCCGCCTGACCCGGCGGAGGAAATCGAAAGGCCGGCCCGGAGACGTTAATCACGGCAACCACCTGCCCGACTCTATTTTTGGCCGGAGCAGATAGACCTACCAATTCTCTTTCAAATTCTTCATACGCCCAGGCATAGCCCTGCTGCCTGATTTCTTGCAGTTGTTGGCGCAAAATATGGAGTTCTGTGATGGAGTTTGGAGTGAAGCGCTCTAACGGGCGGGTCAAACAGGCCTCAATTTGTTCATCCGGCCAGTGAGCGAGGAAGATTTTACCCGGCGAAATGGCGTGCAAAAAACTCATACGGGTGCCTGTCCAGTCTCGAATCTGAACGTTATGGCAGCTTTCTACCTGGTCCGCATAGTACACTTGTTCACCGTCAGGGAGGCATATGTTGATGGATTCACCCGTTATCCGGGCCAATTCCAGCAAGTAGGGGCGAGCTGTGGTAACCACATGAGACGGCCACAGAACCAACGCAATTGTTGCCGGGCCAATACGAAAGCCTTCGCTATGAGGTGCCCGTTCAACAGCCCTGATGCTTTCCAAAGTGGACAGCATACGCGACACTGTACTCTTGGGTAAATCAACCTGACGGGCAATCTTGCCAAGGCTGACACCGTTTGCATGGGTTGCAATCGCTTTAAGTATAGCAAATGCGCGTTTAACGGACTGAATTTCGGACATCGTCGTTCCGTATTGTGAAACTATTTAACCGTATCGTGGAATATATATTAAACACTAGTTTGACTGATTTGTCAATAAAAACTTACCATCTTCCGGTTGTCAATCCAGGCGTAGGTATGATAAACTGCAATAATCTATTTCAAGCCAATATTTTGCTAACGGGCACCCCTATGATTTGCCGTCTGTTGACCCAAATTGCGAATACCCAAACAAC
>CAYWSS010000382.1:0-6114 GCA_964460505.1 uncultured Caldilineaceae bacterium
CAGAACCACTTGCAGACCGCTGCCGCACTCATGCCGGCGTCTCCCCAGTCCTGGCTGTTTAAAAACTGCGAGGTTCGGTAAGGATTAAAGCCGGTCTTGCCGATAGTGACGTCTACGTTGGATTGGGCAGGCTGGTTCATGTAGGAGAAGAAAGCATAGGCTGCATCTTTAACTTTGTCATCAGCCGCAGCGTTAATGCCGCCCGACCAGCCACCAAAGGAGGCAAAGGGCGCATAGTTCACCCCGTCAACGGCGTAGGGGCAGGTTGTCTCATCGCAGGGCACTAATTTGCCGGTTTCCCAATCAAGCACCTCGGTAGAACCGGGGGTGATGACGGCCCCGGTCTTGTCCATAACCACGGAGGTTTCGGGGTCAATGGCCAGGGTGCCAATGTCTCCCCAGTCCAGAGAAAGGGCGCAACGGCCGGAGGTAAAGAGACCACGCGTGTCCCCCACATTAAGGTTTAACTCGTCCGGCGGGCCGTATTGGGAGGTTTCGTTGTAAATATCCATCGCCCGGGCAAAGGCCTCGTTGTTTACCAGAGGTTCAAAGGTCTCGGTATCAAAGAAGGTTCCCTGAGACGTGCCCTGACTCTGGATGAATGGAGCAGCAATTGAGGTGATCCACCAGAAAGACTGCTGGGCGCGGGCCTTGGAGATGCAGGAGCCATAGTCGGGGTCACCATCGCCATTCAGGTCCTGACCGTGGAAAGTTGCGGCAATTTCCAGATAGTCGTCCCAGGTTCCGGGTGGTTCCAGGCCGGCTTCCTCCAGCAGGTCGGTGCGGTAGTAGACCATGTGGAAGTCACCGTCCAGGGGGATGGTGTAGACATTGCCTTCGTAACTGGCGCTGAAGTCGCGGAAGAAGGGGGCCACATCCTCCCATTCTATATCCGGGTCAGCTGCAATTCGGTCGGTCAGGTTTTCGAGATAGCCGGGGACAATGTAGTCAACCATCCACTGCGGGGCAAACACAAAGGCGTCAAAGCTGTTTGTTTCTGTCGCCATATCGGTCAGGATTTTCTGATACAGGTCACTGAATGGAACGATAACCACGTTGACCTTGGCTCCGGTCAAGGCTTCAAAGTCGGGGGCGCGTCGTTGGAGCGGCTCGGCAATTTGCGGGCCGGTGAAGGTGAGGATGTTAATTTCCACACCATCAAAAGGCAGAGCCGGCGCTGCGGCGGTAACTTCAACTTCAACGACCTTTTCCACTTCAACCTCAACGGTTTCAACAACTTTAACTTCTTTTTCAACCTCTACCGTTTCCACCACGGTTACGGTTTCGCCCTGCACCTCTTTTTCAACAACCACGGTTTCTACCACGGTAATTGTTTCCGGAGTGGGCGGCGGGCCGCCACAGGCCGCAATCAATGATAAAACGGTAACTACTACTAACAACAGTGTTAATTTCTTCAACATCTTCGTTCAGACCTCCTCTTTGATTATGGTAATTTAGAGTGTTTAAGGTGTGATCTTAAAAGATGTAAGCTGCTTAAGATACCCCTTGCTTGGTGTGGCCGGTAATCGACCCGATGAACATAGTAAAAATCAATTTAATAATCGTGTATCTTCACCTCCTTTGTTACTAAACACGATAGGTGCGCAAATATTAATCACGGTGATGAGTATCTGCAACACGACTCTCTAATGATAAACTCGACCGGGAGCGGGACCAGAGGCTCAACCTCTTGACGGTTGATCAGGTGCAGGAGCAGGCTGGCGGCGGTGCGGCCCAGTTGCCGGGTTGGTTGGCGAACTACCGTTAAAGGCGGAGAGAAAAGTGGCGCCCAATCATGGTCGTCAAAGCTAATCAACGAAATATCATCCGGGCAGCGCAACCCTCGTTCCTTTAATGCGTACAACGTGCCCAGAGTCATCTGGTTGTTAGCCACAAATATGGCCGATGGCCTATCGGGCAAATCCAGCAGATCTTGCAGGGCATAAAACGCGGCCGGAGTCATCTGATTGTTGGTGAGAAATCTGGGGGGAGAGGAGTCTCCGGTGTTGAGCCGATTGGCGGAGGCGCGGGGGTCGGCGTGAACGACCAGGGCCTCGTCAAGGGAATGTCCAGCTTCACTTAAGGCGCGCTTGTACCCATTTAAGCGAGCCAATTGGGTAGAAATCGACTCCAGGCCCATCAGGGTGGCAATCTGTTTGTGGCCCAATTCTACAAGATATTTTGTGGCGTCGTAGGCCCCGCTTTCATTATCCACGCTGACCAGCGGCGCGTCAAGGCCCGGCAGTTCTCGATCCAGCAGCACAATCGGGGTCTCCGCATCGGCCATTCGGGACAGACGGGCAGAAGGAACTCCGGTGGGGGCAATAATCAGGCCATCAATCTGGCGGGCGGATAACAAACGCAAATATTCATCTTCACGTTTGGGGTCTTCGTCGGTGTTACTGAAGATGGTGTGGTAGCCAAACTGGTTCACCTCATCTTCAACGCCGCGCGCCACGGCGGTAAAAAACGGGTTGGCAATATCAGAGATGACCAGCCCAATGGTTTGCGTGGAATTGGTGGCCAACCCCCGCGCAATAGCGCTGGGTTGGTAGTTGAGGGTGTCTATTGCAGCCAGCACCCTTTGGCGTGTTTCCTCACGCACAAATCGGGTTTCGTTGATTACGTGAGAAACGGTGGCAGTAGAGACACCGGCTTTTTCAGCTACGTCCTGAATTCTAACTCTCGCCATTAAGAAAACGCACCGACATTGTGGAATAAAAAACAGGGGAATGTAAAATTTTTACGTAACCGGTTACGCAAGCGGTTACGTAAGCGGTTAAATTCAGGATACCGCAAAGCGCACCGCTTGTCAAGAGAAACCGAAGATAAAAATAATCAATCCAACCTTAAAATATTGTTGCCGCCATCTCGGGTAGAAAATTCACGACACATCAGGTTTTTTCTCCTGGTAATCCGGGCTACAAAATGACCCCTCAAATTGTAAAGTCACCGGTTTGGCCAATGAACCGATGCCAAACGTACAGGTTCAGTAAAACCGGCAATTGCGCCAATCCCGTCAACAAATAGCCAACGAACACTTGCGCCGGACCCCTTGCGGGTCAGTGCAGGTGTAAACGAATATCGGCCGGCGTTTATTCGTTTATTTGTTTAGCATTCGTTGGCGGAAGCGGGTTCACTGAATATTTACCAACAATGTGCTCTTGGGCCAGTTTTGCTTTTTCTTTTTTGAACTTTTCCCACTGTTCCGGGTCTCTGGCGTAGAGCGTGACCAGTTCGCTCAGGCGGCTGTAGACCCACTCGTTCAGGGCTTCGGGGCGATAGCGCCAGGCCCAGTTACCACCCAGCACCGAGGGGGTGTTCATGCGGGCATCGGTATCCAGGTTGAGGATATCCTGCATTGAAACCAGAGCGAATCGGGCCGCAGAGGACATGGCTATGCGAATAAAATCCCACACAATATCGTGGTCGTCGCGGGCCAGGTAGCGCCGGACCAAATCCTTCTCTGCCACGGTTCGCTCCCGGTACCAGCCCCTGGTGGTGTCGTTGTCGTGCGTGCCGGGGTAGACCACACAATTGGGCGCGTGGTTGTGCGGCAAAAAGGCATTGGTCGAATTTAAACCGCCGGCTTCTTTGCTGTCAAACGCAAACTGCAAAATCTTCATGCCCGGAAAACCGAAGTGGTCGCGCAGTTCTTCCACGTCGGGGGTGATTACGCCCAAATCTTCGGCCAGAATGGGCAGATGTCCCAGCGCCTCGTTGACGGCATCAAACAGTTCCTTGCCGGGCGCCTTCACCCAGCGCCCTTTGATGGCCGTCTCTTCGCCCGCGGGCACTTCCCAGTAGGCGGCAAAACCCCGAAAGTGGTCGATGCGAATAATATCGATCATCTGCAATGTGGCCTGAATGCGGTCAATCCACCATTTAAAGTTTTGTTTGGCAATGGCCTGCCAATCGTACAACGGGTTGCCCCACAGTTGGCCGGTTTCGCTGAAATAATCGGGGGGGACGCCGGCCACCACGGTGGGTTGGCCATCTTTATCCAGAAAAAACAGCTCGGAATTGGCCCACACATCCACGCTGTCGGGAGCTACAAAGATTGGGATATCGCCAATTATTTTGATGCCGTTTTTGTTGGCATACTGTTTCAGCGCCGTCCACTGTTGGAAGAAATAAAATTGCTGCACCTTTTTTACCGCTATCGAATTGGCTTTTTTCTGCTGCCATCGTTTGACGGCGGCGGGCCGGCGCAGGGCAATATCTTTATCCCAGTAGTTGCTCCACATAGCCCCAAAGACATCTTCTTCCCTGGCTTTTTGATCAAAATTTTCTTTTACCGCCATAAAAAGCGCAAAATCATCCAGCCAGTGGGCTTGCTCCGCGCAAAAAGCGTCGAACTCCGCTTTACGTGCGGGGGATGCCCCGGCCAAAAAGTTATGGGCGGCCTTTTCCAGCAGCGGAAATTTCCAGTAAATGGTCCAACCGTAATCAATTGAGTCGATGGGGAAATTCGGGATGTTGGCTAAATCTGCCGCATCAAGATCGCCCTGCTCTACCAGCTTATCCAAATTGATCAGCAGCGGGTTGCCGGCAAACGAGGAAAATGAGGCATAGGGTGAATCGCCGTATCCGGTTGGCCCCAGGGGCAGAACCTGCCACAGCGATTGTTTGGCGTTTACTAAAAAGTCAATAAAATCAAATGCGTTTTCGCCCAGATCACCAATGCCGTGGGGTCCGGGAAATGAAGTGGGATGCAGTAAAATTCCACTGGCGCGTGTAAAGTCCATCAGTGTCTCCAGGTATAATGTGTAATTTTTTTGGGTTGGGAATCGGGAATTAGGGGTCAGGAGTCAGGGTTTAGGAGTTAGGGAAAAACGGTTGGCCTAACTCCTAAATCCCAACCCCTAACCCCTGTCCGTTAAAAACAATCCAAGTTTGGCCGCAGCAGTGCGGGTTCGTTTTTTTATGTCGGCGACAGTTTCGTTTTGGCCCTGCCCGGCCAGAAATTGGGCGTAGATTAACCGGGTGCGCAGCAATCCGGCCGGATAATCGATTTCTTCAAATTTGGTCAACGCTTGTTTAAAGGTTTCCCTGGCTTGAATTACGTTGCCCTCAATTACAAAAATCCGGGCTTTAATGACCTGGCCAATGGCCACATATTTTTGATTTCCGGCCGGTTCAACCAGGTTCAGAGCCTCCTGAACCGAAGTTTTGGCCCGCTCAAAATCGCCAAGTTGCAGGCTGGCCTGGGCAATAAGCAGGTGAATATCGCCCAGGCCGTAAGCGCTGCGCTTATCCAGCGCCATCGCTTTGCGCAGCGCCCGGCCGATAATCAGGATGGCCTCGTTGACCTGCCCCTGAAGCAACAGGGAGCGCCCCTGCTCGGTATCGACTACCATCAAACCATCGCTGCTCTCAATTTCTTCAAATAGTTGGCGGGCCGCAGAAAAATATTTATCTGCCGCCTCAAAATTTCCCTGATCGGTCTCAACTTGGCCCAGCCCCACCAGACAGTAGGCTTCGCCCCACTGCTGCTTCAATTTGCGGCGCAGTTTGAGCGACAGGGTGGTAACGTCGGTGGCTTCGGAAAATTTGCCGCGCGTAAAAAAGACCAGCCCCAACCGGTTGTACGCCTCGGCCAGTTTGGCCTCTTCGGTACTGTTTATCAGGCAGCCTACCGATTTACGGCACCAGTTTTCGGCTTCTATCAAATGGCCCAACAGCCAGGCAATCATCCCCAGGTGAGATTGGGCCGTGGCCCGTTCCAATATAGAAACACCTTTAAGCTTTAACACCGCCGAGGCGTATTGGGCCGCCTCCCGGTACTGGTCCGACAGCCACAGCGTAAACGACATGCCATTCAGCACTCTGGCCTGCTGCTCTACGTCTTTGGCCATGGTGCCCAACTCTATGGCTTGTGCAAATGCGGCCTTAGAGTCTTTCCAGTCGCCTTTTTGACGATGCAAATTTCCCAGCACCTCGTATCCGGTTACCGACCCAACAAGAGTAGTGGCTCGTTTGTAGCAATCCACGGCTTGTTTTACGTTGTTGGCGGCTACTGCTTGATCTCCGGCGGGTTCCAGATAGTGGGCCGATTCGGGGGGGCGGGCCGCCTGCTCGTAGGGGTGGGGCACCCGCAGGGGGCGTGTGTCG
>CAYWSS010000383.1:0-6105 GCA_964460505.1 uncultured Caldilineaceae bacterium
AATCCGTCCCGATTGCCCTCAAGTTACCCTGATTATAAACTTGATGCGTATGGAGCATAAGGCCGGCCTGATCAGGCAAGTCACCCTAAACCTGCGGCAGGGGGAGAGCAACAGTGAACGGGGACTGGTCGAACAACTGGAACACCCGGTCTGCCCCCGCACCGTGGGGCGATATTTGAAAGAGACGGGTTGGCGAGCGGCAGAAGAGGCCGGTTTGGGAGAAGAGGTTGGCCAACCACCAGACCAAACTGGCACAGGTGGAGCAGGAGATGGCCCAACTGCGCCAGAAAAAAGCGCCCACCAACAGTTTTGGACTGGGACTGCGCCACTTGAAGCCGGTCGCCAAAAAATTGCAGCGGTGCCGGCCCACCGGCGTGTCCATAAAGAAGATTTTGCCCGGCGGGGCATCCACCTGACCCTGACCCCGTACATTTTGTCAGCAACCGTGGCGGCGTTGTAAACACATCCCTCTGTCAACAGCCAGTGGACGGATGAGGGCATTTTGTTAAAAGGTGAGGTAAATCCGGGGATGGCCCCCGCGATTCCGCAGGGTCGCATTGTGCCGGTCATCAGAAATGCCGACCTGCTGAATCTGGCGGGCCTGGCCCGGCAAGTCAACGATTTGGTCCAACGGGCGTGGGATAATCAATTGAAGCCTCACGAAGTGCAGGGAAACACTTTTACCGTGACCAATCACGGCGTATCGGGCAGTTTGCTTGCTACCCCCATTATCAACCAGCCCCAATGCGGTATTGTGAGCTTTGGCAAAATTGAAAAGCGGGTAGTAGTTCTGACCCACCACGGCCAGGATGTAATGGCTATTCGCCCCCTGGCTTATACCAGCTTTACCTTTGACCATCGCATCATTGATGGAGCGACGGCTGATGCTTTTGTGGCCCATATCAAACAAACGCTTGAAGAATGGCAGAAACAATGAAGGGATACAGATTCAGTAAAACCGGTATTTGCGCCAACAAATAGCCAACGAACACTTGCGCAGGTCCTTTGGACAGTACGGGTGTAATGATCCCAAACTTCGTGCCCAAAGGGCATTATAATGATGCGTGCTGCGTGATAATTTCCCGTCATATTTTTTCAACCCGTGCATTAAGACACAATCGCGTCATTTGCGATAAAAAATATCGGCTCAAACCTTGCAAAAAATTCGGATAAGCTAACTGCACAGGCGGAGTTTTTTTGGGATCATTTTACCTGTCCAGACCAACAGGCACTGGGAAATCCTGGAACTCCCTTAACCGGATGGTGACTGAAGGACAATACACCATGAAGAAACGACTATTCTGCTGGATGCCGGTGATTTTGCCGGGTCTGGTACTGACAGCGTTGTTGCTCCGGCAAAACGCGGCGGCCCAGGTCCGGGCCGAACCCGGCCTCCGCTACCCGGTTGAAACAGGTTTTGATACTGGTCACGCTTGCGTGTCAAAAACAGATCCCTGTCCCCCAACTCAACGCGCTATTGATATGGCCGGCCTTGCCGGCGGGATTGGCATTATGGACAGCATCCAGGTGAGTACAACGACCATCACCACCTCAATTTATTTACCGCTCATCTTCGGAGGCTCTACAAACGGTTGGTGGCAACCCTCTGTTAACACCAGTTGGCAGTGGCAATTGAGTGGGTCGTCCATTGACTCATCGTTTGACGTGGATATGTATGACATCGACTTGTTTGACAACAATGCAAGCGTGGTAAACTCGCTGCACACGCAAGGCCGCAAAGCCGTCTGTTACATCAGCGTGGGCAGTTGGGAAGATTGGCGGCCCGACAAAGACCAATTTCCGGCCTCGGTACTGGGCAATGATTACGATGGCTGGCCCGGCGAAAAATGGCTGGACATCCGTTCACCTGTAGTGCGGCAGATTATGGCGGCCCGGCTGGACTTGTGCCAGGCCAAAGGCTTCGACGGCATTGAGCCGGACAATATCGATGCCTACACCAACATCACCGGCTTTCCGCTGACCTATCAGGATCAACTCAACTACAACATCTGGCTGGCCAGCGAAGTCCACGCCCGGAGTCTGTCCATCGGCCTAAAAAACGACTCCGACCAGGTGGCCGACCTGCTGCCCTATTTTGATTGGGCGCTGACCGAAGACTGCTTTGATCAAGGGTGGTGTGGAGACATGCAACCCTTTATTACTGCCGGAAAACCCGTGTTTGCGGCTGAGTACACCGAGCATGGCATGACAACTGCCCAATTTTGTCCCCAGGCAAACGCGATGAACTTCAGCGCCATTCTCAAACACCTCGACCTTGGCGCGTGGCGGGAAGGGTGCCCTTAAGGGCAAGATTGTCATAAATTCATTCCGGATTCAATCTACGGCCAGTATTTTAATCGGAAGGAGTTCTAAATCAGTGGCACAAATCCGTAATTTACGCACGTTTATTCAAGCGCTCGAAGAAGCCGGGCAACTGGTGCGGGTGACTGCGCCGGTTAACCAGGTACACGAGCTGGCAGAGGTGGCCGCCACCATCGTTCGCCGGGGAGACGGCGCGGTGCTGTTTGAAGATGTAACCGACAGCCCGTGGCCGATTTTTGCGGGCGGCGTGGCTAATCAAACGCGGGCAGCGTTGGCTCTGGGCTGCACCGAGGCCGAAGTGACCGGTGTGATGGGCCGGGTGCTGGAGCCGGTCAACGGCATCGCCCCGATACAATCTGACCAGGCCCGCTGGCAGGCCAATATCCGCGCCGGCGACGAGGTTGATATCAACACCATCCCCTTGCCCACTCACTCGCGGGGAGATGGCGGGGCCTTTATCACCGGCGGTGTTATTATCAGCAAAGACCCCATTTCGGGCCGGGGCAATCTTTCTTACAACCGCATGCTGCGCGTGGGGCCACGCCAGTTTGGCTTTAATGTCAACGAGTGGCGGCACGTCCGCCAATTTATGGACAGCCGCGCCGACCCCGGCGCGCCCTTTCCCGTCGCCGTTGCCATTGGCCTTGACCCGGCCATTATGATTGCGGCCGGCGTAAAAACCGACGAAGATGAACTGAACATTGCCGGGGCTATCCGCAATCAGGGTGTGCTGGTTTGCCGGGGAGAAACGGTTGATGTTGATATTCCGGCCCAGGCCGAAATTGTCATCGAAGGGTTTATCCACCCCCGCCGGGCAAAGGGCGAAGGCCCTCTGGCCGAATTTCACGGGTATCACGGTGAAATCTGGGAAAGCCCTACCTTTGAAGTGACTGCTGTGTGCTGGCGGGACCAGCCAATTTTCCAAACCATTATCCCCGGCTGGTACGAGCATATTTACATTGGCAACGTTCTGCCCCGCGAACCGTTGCTGCGCCGCTTTGTGCGCCACCTGAACCCGACGGCTACGGTGCATATTCCCCCCTACGCCAATGGGTTTTGCGCCATTGTTCAGATTGAGCGCGATAACCCCGGCCAACCCAAAAATCTGGCTATGGCTGCCATGGCAGCCCACATCAACATAAAAAAGGTGATTGTCGTCGACCGGGATATTAACATTTATGACCCGGCCGAGGTGATGTGGGCGCTGACCAATCGGGTAGACTGGAGCCGGGATATGTTTACCGTGCCCGCCTCGCAGGGCCACGAAATGGACCCAACCGCCGGTCAGCGGGGTATCCACACCAAAATTGGCATTGATGCCACCTACAAGCGAGAGCGGCGGGAATATGGCGAACGGGTCAGCTACCCGGCCGTAGATTTGAGTCAATACCTACAGCAGCAAGGATAATGTAATGCAAATTGTAATGCCCAAACTTGGCTTGACGATGACAGAAGGAACCCTCACCCAATGGCTCATTGCCGAAGGGTCGCCGGTGAACCAGGGGGAAACGCTTTTTGAGTTTAAGAGCGAAAATTTCGTGCCGGAGTTTGAATGTCCCACCAACGGAACGCTTTCCCGGCATCTTGTGGCCGAGGGACAAACGGTTACGATTAAACAGTTAGTAGAACGCCCGTTTGTGTTGATGATTCCATTGTAAAATACTGTAGGTTGGGTTTCACTGGTGGTTATTGGCAGCAGAATTCAGGCGAAACCCAACCTGCGATGAATTTTGAACTCAGGGTTTTACCCGAGAACTGATGAAAACCCTTCTCATTAAAAACGGCTACGTCCTGACCATGGACGAACAAAATACAATTCACTCACCCGGTTGGGTGTGGGTGGCGGGCGACAAAATCCGGGCAATTGGCGGCAACCAGCCCCCCGCCCAACTGTCCGATCACGCAGACAGGGTCATTGATGCAGCGCACATGGCTGTGCTGCCGGGGCTGGTCAATGCCCACACCCACCTGTCGCAAACGTTTATGCGCGGTCTGGGCAATGATAAACCCCTGCTCGACTGGCTAAAACAGATTATGTGGCCAATTCAGGCGGCGATAACCCCTGAAGATATGCGGCTGGCCGGCCGGCTGGGTCTGGTGGAAAATCTGCGCTGCGGCGTAACCAGTGTGCTTCAACACCATAAAATTACCACTTCGCCCGCGCACACGGATGCTGTTGCCGCAGCCGCCCAATCCATTGGGATGCGACTGCGGCTGGCCCGGGGCTGGGTTGACCTGGGCGATGCCGGGGAATCTCCCGAATCCATCATCGAAAAAATGACCCGTTTGCACGAAACCTGGCATCAAAGCGCCGGGGGACGAATTACGGTTGGGTTTGGGCCAATGGCTGCCTGGCGCTGTTCCGATGAGATGATGCAGAAAACCGTGGCCCTGGCCCGTGAATGGGGGGTGCCCACCCACATTCACGTGGCCGAGGCTCGTGGCGAAATTGAGCTGATGCGCCAACGCAATGGGCTGCGTCACATTGAATGGCTGGACTCATTGGACCTGCTTGGCCCCGATATGCAACTGGTTCACTGCGTACAGGTTGACGAACGGGAGTTGGACTTGATTGCAAGCAGAGGAGCGGTGGTCATTCACTGTCCCGTCAGCAATATGTATCTGGCCTCGGGGATGGCCCCGGTTAGAGAGATGCTCAATCGAGACATTCCGGTGGCACTGGGCACCGATGGGTCCGCCTCACACAACTCGCAGGATTTGCTGGAGACCATGAAAACAGCCGCCTTGCTGGCCAAGGTGGATACCGGCGATGCCACCGCCTTGCTGCCACTGGATGTCTTACGGATGGTCACCGTCACCGGCGCGCAGCTTCCGGGGCAGAAAAACCTGGGCCGGTTGCAACCCGAATTCAAGGCCGATATCAGCCTGGTCAATCTCAATACCGCCCGCTCAATGCCGGTTCATCACCCGGAAAGCGCTCTGGTATATAACAGCACCGGCCCCGACGTGCATACGGTGATTGTTGACGGCCAGATTCTGCTCGATGCAGGCCGGGTGATGATGCTGGACGAAGCTGTACTTCTGGCCGATTGTCGCGCCGCAGCAACACAACTGCTGGAACGGGCCGGCGTAACCGGATAACAAATCCAAAAATAATTGCGTATTTCGTATTACGTAAATAAGCCTTACGTAATACGAAATACGCAACACGTGGGAGAATATTTCGTGGAAATAAAAGACAAAGTTGTTTTTATTACCGGGGCAGCCGTGCGTGTTGGCAAAGCGACTGCACTGCTGTTAGCCGAAAAAGGGGCAAAGATTGCCTTTACCTACCTCAACGATGAGGAACCCTGGCCGGAAACCCTGGCCGAAATCAAGGCCAAAGGCGTTGACGCGATGGCCTTGCCGCTCGACACGCGCCAAACGGAACAGCCCCGCGCTTGCGTGGAACAAGTGATTGAACAGTTCGGCCAAATTGATATTTTGGTCAATAACGCTTCGGTGTGGCTAAAAGCGCCGTTTCTTGACATTAGCCTGGAACAGTGGAATACGGCCCTGAACGTTAATCTAACCGGCCCGTTTCTCTGTTCTCAAGCCGTTGCCCCGCATATGCTCAAGCAAAAATCCGGACTCATCATCAACATCACCGACCTGTCGGCTTTTCAAACCTGGGCCGGCTACGCCCACCACTCGGCCAGTAAAGCCGGGCTGGTGGCCCTGACCAAAGTGATGGCCGCCGAATTGGCCCCGCACGTGCGCGTCAACGCCATTGCGCCCGGCACGGTGTTATTGCCGGATGGTGCCTCGGACACGAAGAAGCAG
>CAYWSS010000384.1:0-6104 GCA_964460505.1 uncultured Caldilineaceae bacterium
GCAGTCAGCTGACAGAGAGAGCTCGCTGCACCCCCCCAGCCGCCCGCCACCGCCGGCCCCGAGCGGAGGCGCGGGGGGGAGGGGGGGGGGGGGGTTTATTTTCAGAGGAGTAACCATGGCCAAAGCCGATTCTAAACTGATTTTACTGGTGGATGACGAAGCCAGAATGCGGCGTTTTATGCAGATGAATCTCGAACTGGAAGGATACCGGGTCGTCGAGGCGGAAAATGGGCTGGAAGCCATCGACCGGGTGCGCGATGATTTACCGGACCTGGTTTTAATGGACGTGATGATGCCCGAAATAGATGGCTTTGAGGCGCTGGGCATTATCCGGGAAACGTCTACGGTGCCGGTGATTATGCTTACCGTGCGCGATGACGAGAGCGACAAAGTAAAAGGGTTGGAATTGGGTGCTGACGATTATGTGACCAAACCGTTTAGCCCGCGCGAGCTGGCCAGCCGTATCAAGTCGGTGCTGCGCCGCATTGATATGGATTCGCCGGGGCCGTCCAGCCGCTCAACCGTAACCGTTGACGACTATTTGCAGATAGATTTTAACCGGAGGGTGGTGATTGTGGACGGCAAAGAGATAAAACTTCGCCCCACCGAATACCGGCTGTTGTATCACCTGGTGCAAAATGCGGGGCAAACACTCACCCACGAAATGATTTTGTCCAAAGTGTGGGGGCACGAATATCGAGACGAAAGTCAATATGTGCGCCTGTACATCACCTACCTTCGCCAGAAAATTGAACCCAACCCCGGCCGCCCCAAATATATTCTTACCGAGCGCGGCGTTGGCTACAGTTTTGTAAATTTTGGGCGGGCCTGACCCATGAAAACTTGCCTGATTGTAAACCCCAACGCCGGCCCCAACGCCTTTAAAAAACAGTTACGCACGGCTCAGGATTACCTGCTGAAAACCGGGTGCCAACTCAGCCGCTTTGATACCCAGGCCAAAGGCGATGCCACCCGGCTGGCTCAACAAGCTGTAGACAATGGCTTTGAAGTAGTCATTGCCGTGGGTGGCGACGGCACCCTCAACGAAGTGGTGAATGGGCTGGTTAATTCTGAGGTGGCTCTGGGCGTTATCCCGGCGGGGACGGCCAACGTATTTGCGGCCGATGTCAAAATTCCAATCTGGAGCCCGCTTAAAACAGATGCCGTCCTGAAAAGCGCAAAAATTATTACTTCAGGGCAGCACCGCCGCATAGATTTGGGGCGGGTCACGCTGGAGGACGGCACCACCCGCCACTTTCTTATGTGGGCCGGTATTGGCCTGGATGCCGCCATTACCGAAGCCAAGGAATCAACCGGCAGCAAGCGCTCATTGGGGTATGCGTCGTGGGTCATCTCCGGCTTGATGGTTACTTACGATTTTATGGGCACCCCGGCCACCATCACCACCGATGACGAAGTAATCAGAGAACGGCTTATGATGGCGGTGGTGAGCAACGGCCAGCTTTATGGCCGCGTGTGGCGGCTGGCCCCCGAAGCCAAAATGGATGACGGCATGCTGGATGTGGCCGTCATGGCCGGCCATCGCTGGCCCTCCACCATTAAACACGTATTCGGCGTTACCTTTGGAAAACATATCAAGGACCCCGATTATTCTGTACATCGCACCACAAAACTGTCACTGACTGCCAAATATCCGCTGCCAATTCATGTTGACGCCGAAACCATTGGCACCACACCGGTAGAGATTGAAACCGTGCCAAATGCCCTCACCGTCATTGTTCCCGGTGATGGCTCGACGCGGTTGTTTTCAGATTAGAAACGGAGGAATATAATGCCGCTTGAAATTAAAAAAGGCTTCAAGGCGCTGGTAAGAGAAGCCGAAGCTGTGGTAGAAACCATCAGCGTGGATGAAGCATTGCAACGCCACGACAAGCCCGATGTCCTGTTTGTTGACCTGCGGGACGTACGCGAACTGAAACGGGAGGGATTTATCCCCGGAGCATTTCACGCCCCACGTGGCATGTTGGAATTCTGGGTTGACCCGGACAGCCCCTACTACAAAGAGATTTTTGCCTCCGGGAAAACGTTTATTTTTTACTGCAATCTGGGATGGCGTTCTGCTATGGCCGCTCAGGTTGCGCAGGAAATGGGGCTGACCCCGGTGTGCCACATTGCAGGCGGGTTTGAGGCCTGGAAACAGGCCGGCGGCCCCGTGGCCCAAAAAAAACCATCGGGGTCGCGATGACAAAGCATCAACCGGTTCCCCTAAAACTGTGCGGGCCGGAAACCCAACCCTTGCGCCCGCACAATAATTGCTACTGGCTTATCCCCGGCAAATTGCTGGCCGGCGAGTACCCCGGCCATGCCACCGACCCCGGTACCCGCTTGAAAATGCGCCGATTCCTTGAGGCCGGTGTCGATTTTTTTATCGACCTGACCGAACCGCACGAATTGTATGCCTACGAATCTGCCCTGCAAATTGAGGCCGCTGCCCGCAGCCGGCCGGTAACCTATCGCCGCATGTCCATTAAAGATATAAACGTGCCAACTCCGGAAAAAATGCGGGCCATTCTCGATACCATTGATGAGGCGATTGCTGCCGGGCGCACCGTATATGCGCATTGCTGGGGCGGCATTGGCCGCACCGGCACGGTGGTTGGCTGCTATCTGGTGCAGCACGGCAACAGCGGCGATGAAGCCCTGCAGGAAATTGCCCGGCTGTGGAAAAATATGGAAAAAAGCCGGCGGGTTTCGCGTTCGCCGGAAACGGACGAGCAGCACCGGTACGTCCGCCAGTGGGAATAAGATTATCATTTGATGAACCGACAAAAAGAGATTGCTGATAGATATCGTGGTGCTTTATTTGGTTTGGCCGTGGGTGATGCGGTGGGCACCACCCTGGAATTCAAACCGCCCGGCACCTTCACCCCCATCGCTGATATGGTGGGCGGCGGCCCGTTTCGATTGAAGCCGGGTCAGTGGACCGACGACACCAGCATGGCGCTCTGTCTGGCGGCCAGCCTGGTTGAAAAGCAGGGCTTCGACCCCCGCGACCAGATGGAGCGGTACGTGCGCTGGTGGCGCGAGGGATACATGTCCTGTACGGGCCACTGTTTTGACATTGGCAACACGGTATCCAACGCATTGCGCAAATTTCAGGCTACCGGAGAGCCTTTCTCCGGCTCCACCAACCCCAACACCGCCGGCAACGGCTCAATTATGCGGCTGGCTCCCGTGCCGATGTTTTATCTGAAAAATCCGGCACAAGCCAGCGAGCAATCCGGCCAGAGTTCCAAAACGACGCATGGCACGGCTCAAGCCGTGGATGCCTGTCGCTATTTTGGCGGCCTTCTGGTTGGGGCCATCAACGGTGCAACCAAAGCGGAGCTGCTTTCACCAAGCTACTGCCCCATGTCCGGCTACTGGGCCGATAACCCCCTGCACCCCAAAATTATGGCTATTGCCGGCGGTTCGTACAAAACAAAAATGCCGCCCCTGATCAAGGGAACCGGGTACGTGGTCGACTCGCTGGAAGCAGCCTTGTGGGCTTTTTACCACGCCGATGATTTTCGTTCCGGCTGTCTGGCCGCTGCAAATCTGGGTGACGACGCTGACACCACCGCCGCGGTGTACGGTCAGATTGCGGGCGCATTTTACGGCCAGTCAGGCATTCCGGCGGAATGGCTGGCGCGAATGGCTGAACGAGAGTTAATTGCAAATTTAATTGACCGGCTCAACAATACGGCTTTTACATAAATCAGGAGGCTTAAAAATGAAAGTTCTATTTATTGGGGGAACCGGCAAAATCAGTTCAGCCGGCGCCCGGTTAGCCGTAGATCGCGGCATCGACCTCTATCTGCTGAATCGAGGCCAAACTACAGACAGGCCCGCCCCCAAAGCGGCTGCCATTTTACAGGGGGATATCCGCGACAAGGAATCGGCCCGAAAAGCTTTGGGGGATCACAAATTTGATGCGGTGGTCAACTGGATTGCCTTCACCCCCAATCACATTGAAACCGATCTTGATCTATTTCGAGATCGTACCGGGCAATATATCTTTATTAGTTCGGCCTCGGTTTATCAGACCCCGCCCGTGAACTTACCCGTGACAGAATCGACCCCGTTAGACAACCCCTGCTGGCAATACTCACGCGATAAAATTGCTTGCGAAGAGCGATTAATGCAGGCTTATCGTGAAGAAAAATTTCCTATGGTCATTGTCCGGCCCTCTCACACGTATGATAAAACAATGACGCCTTTTAATGGCGGCTACACCGTCATTGACCGGATGCGGAAAGGTAAAAAGGTAATTATTCATGGCGATGGCAGTTCGCTCTGGGTGTTAACCCATCACCGGGACTTTGCCAAAGCGTTTGTTGGCCTGTTGGGCAACAATCGAACCCTTGGCGAGGCGTTCCACATCACCTCGGATGAATTACTGACCTGGAACCAAATTTACAGGATTGTGGCGCGGGCTGCGGGTGTGGAAGCGCAACTGGTGCATGTTCCGTCGGATTTGATTGCAGCCTACGACCCGGACATAGGTGCCGGCCTGTTAGGAGACAAAGCCCACAGCATGATCTTTGATAACACAAAAATAAAGCGGATTGTGCCTGATTTTTCTGCCACAATACCCTACTCGCGTGGCGCCAAAGAAGTGATAGCCTGGTTTGATGCCGACCCGACCCGGCAAGTTGTCGATAAAAAGATAGATCAGGTGATGGACAAGATCATCGCCGCTTATGAATTGGCCTGGCCATAAGGCTGACCAAGAGTTAATTGCAGATTTAATTGACCGGCTCTATAATTCGGTTTTTGCATAAATCAACCCTGCATAAATCGACCTGACGAGTTTGTATGGGCCTGCAATATCTTATTTCAATCGGAATAATCTTGTTTCTGGGCAGCTTGCTGCAAGGCGCCATCGGATTTGCATTTACTCTTTTTGTCCTGCCCTTTTTAATTTGGGCCGGGGTTAACCTGAGCGAAGCTATTGCCATAATTTCCGTTTCGGTGCTTATTCAGGTTATTGCGGCCACAATTCAACTGCGTGATAACGTTTACTGGCGCGATGTTCTCCCGGCCACGTTAATCCGCTACCTGACCATCCCTATTGGCATTGGGCTGTTAATTGCCGTAGAATCACTGGACACAAGCCAGATTAAACAGATTTTGGGGATAATCATTTTGGCGATGCTGTTGGTGCAAATTTTCTGGAAAGTACAGCCGGCGCAGGGGGTTCATCCCCGCTGGACATTGCTGGCCTTTTCCAGCAGCGGTGTGATGCTGGGGTTGGCCGCGATGGGCGGGCCTCCGGTGGTGATGTGGGTTATGGCCCAACAATGGTCAAGCCGCCAGAGCCGGGCCTTTATGGTGGCCCTTTTTTTGATGGGCATTCCATTACAGCTTGTGCTGCTTTTCCTTACTTCGCCCCGCGACATCAGCAGTGCAGCGATGACCGGATTAATTTTTACACCGGTTGTGGTAGTGGGTTCGATACTGGGTGTGCGGCTGGGAGACCAAATCAACAAAATGCGGCTCAGACAAATTGCCTTTACAATTTTGTTTGTCACCGCTACAATTTCTATTGCCGCCCCATTTTTTGGATAACAGAATTTACAGAAGTGTGACAGCCCCACTGGGACGATGCCCAGAATGAAAATTGGGTAGGTGGTTAAACGATAACTGGGGGAGTCTCAAAGCTAGCTTTGAGACTCCGGATTCATTACCACTTAACCACCACCAAAGTTGTAGGTAGTGCGTCACGTAACGGAGTGGAGTGACGCCGGCCGGCATTCCGCCAGGCTACGTACCTGATTATAAACTATATTTTCACGAGGAGTTTGACAGTTCCTGTGCCTTTGGCAGCAACGAGAATGAAAACCAGGAACACAGAGAACGCTGAGCAGGCGCAGACGCGAAGCGCACAAGTTTCTTAATATTTTTCTTTGAGCCTCTCTGTGTAACTCCGTGTAACTTTATTTTCAAGGGAGTGCCCATGAGCTACGGTACACCACAGCGAATGAAAATTGCCCTCACCCCCGTCGCAGACGCGGCTCCCCCTCTCCCCATTTTGGAGACGGGGGGGGGGGGGGGTGAGGGAGTCATCGAGATTCTATTTGTGTCGAGACAGTGTTGCAGCG
>CAYWSS010000385.1:0-6076 GCA_964460505.1 uncultured Caldilineaceae bacterium
GTCAATTATCCTCGCAACTCTGGCCCGAGGAGCGCGTCGGGGCGGTGCATGGGCGGGCGCCGGCCAGGCTTATGATTCGGCCCCGCCAATGGATGGAGGTGGAGTTCAGGAGGCGGACTCTCCTGATACTCCAAAGCCTGACGCGCAGGCTGAGGAGGCCCTTGCAGGCGAGGAACGCCCCGATGCCGCTGCTGAATCTCCGGGGGAAGCGGGGGGACAAGGCGGCGAGGGTGGTCTGCAAGGCTCCTCGGCCCCTCAGACGGAAGGGTTCATTCGTGATCGGAACCTGAAGGAGGTGCCAGAGAGCGAGTGGGGGGCAAGAGAAAGCCTGGCTGGTGAGTACGCCTCACGCCTGGGTCTTCGCTTGAGGATTGTAGAGCCTGGACAGGATGGGGCTAAGTTTTCCGGTGTTTCGTTTGGCGAAGGCCAGCCAGTCTATTCTCGTGGAGTTGCAGGCCCGGAGCTAATCGTCTCGCACGAAGCGGTCCACGAACTCCGCGCTACACTTGGCGTTGAGACGGCTGCGGAGTTGCACTCCCGCATTAGCCAGATAGATCCGGAGGGGATGCGACGCGCCAAAGAGAAGCGCGTCAGCCTCAACCAGCCCGATACAGAATCTGGAGTGCAGTGGGACGCACTCAGCGACCAGGCGAAGGATGAGGAGGTTCTAGCCCAGTACGCGCAGGAAGATGAGGTCTCCCTCTACCTGATGAGTATGCTGACCCCAGAGGGTGCGGCATCTGTGGCGAAAGTCGCCCGCAACGACACGGGCCTGTGGCAGTCGATCAAGGACGCAGTTGTCCGGGTGCTGCGCCGTCTTGGTCTTGATGTTGGCCGGGGCTACCAGGCCAGGCTCGACTCGCTGGACACGCGGCCAGCCGGCACGCCGTGTCGCGGTGTGTGTATGCGTGCTCCGTGCGCGCTCCCATTTAACCCCGCCATTCCGAATGGGACGCGGGCCGGGCTGCCCCGGGAATGCTGGGCACAACCCTGCCCGGTGTATTTGCCGCCGGTGATGTTAGAGCCGGGTCAACCAAGCAAGTAGCCTCGGCCTCTGGAGAAGGAGCCACGGCGGCGCTGCTGATACGGGAGTATTTAAACAACAGTTGAGTGCCGGTTGCCGGATACTCCCCTCTATTTTTCCACGGTTATATTTTTTCGTTCCCAAAAAGCAATGTAACCTTTAATGTGGGCCGCTTTTTCGCTGGGTTCGGGGTAATAAAAGGCGGCATTTTTATTGACATTGCCCTCTACCACAATGTCGTAATAGCTGGCCGTGCCCTTCCAGTAGCACTGGGTATGAAATTCGGTTTCTTTTAAATATTGGCGGTTTACTGAAATAGCCGGAAAAAAAATGTTACCTTCTACTTCCTGAACTCGATTGCTTTCTGCCAAAACTATGTCGTTCCAAATTGCTTTTGCCATTTTAAAATCTCCTTTTTGTTAATTATCCAATGTCGACCGGATTTTGTGGGCCAATACGTTTGGGGTAAAAGGTTTTTGTAAAAAATTCTCCCCGGCTTCCTCTCCTCCATTTCTATTTAATGCCTTGTTTGCATAGCCAGAAATGTAAACCACCTTGGCTGCGGGGCGAAGGTTGGATAACTGCCGGGCCAAATCGTAGCCGTTCATGTGGGGCATAATTACATCGGTGAGCAGCAGGTCGATGGGGGCAGTGTGTTGTTGAACAATCTGCAGCGCCTCTTTTCCATTTTGAGCCTCCAGTACATTATACCCATTCCGTTGCAGGATGTCACGAGCCAGACTGCGAACACCGGTTTCATCCTCAACCAGCAGCACCGTCTCTGAGCCATTTTCTACCGAATCCGGCGCGGTGTTGCTGTCAGATTCCTCTCGCCAGACCTCAACATGTGGCAGATAAACTTTAAATGTGGTGCCGTTTCCCGGTTGGCTATCTACCTGAATAGTTCCGCCGCTCTGGGTTACAATGCCGTAGACCGTGGCCAAGCCCAGGCCGGTTCCTTTGCCGGCTTCTTTTGTGGTAAAAAACGGTTCAAAAATGCGAGCCTGAGTTTGGTCATCCATGCCCATGCCGGTGTCAGAAACGGTGAGCAGTACGTATCTGCCCGGCTCCATTTTTATGTGTGACGGGGGATGCCACTGTACGCCGGCAGTCTGAATAGTGAGTTTTCCGCCGTCAGGCATGGCGTCACGAGCATTGACCGCCAAATTCATAATTACCTGCTCAACTTGGCCGGGGTCAGCTTTTATTCGTTCCAGAGGCTGTGTCAGATTGGTGTCCAGCTCAATGTCTTCCCCAATCAATCGGCGCAGCATTTTTTCCATATCCGTAACCACCACATTGAGATCAAGGATTTTTGGCTGCAATACCTGTTTTCGGCTAAAAGCCAGTAGTTGGCGGGTTAGTGCGGCGGCGCGGTCGCCGGCTTTTCTGATCTGTTCAATATCCTGTCGTATTTCTTCATCGTCTATGCGGTATAAGAGAAGATTACTGTAACCGGTAATTACGGTCAGCAAGTTGTTAAAATCGTGAGCCACCCCTCCGGCTAACTGCCCAATGGCTTCCATTTTTTGTGACTGGCGGAGTTGGGCTTCCAACTGTTTCCGCCGGGTAACATCTCTGACCACAGCCAGAACATACAGCTTGCCCTCTATCTGCACTGACGAGAATGATGCTTCTGTGGATAAAGTATCGTCCGATTTTGTAAAATAGGTCAATTGGTGACTCTGGCCGGCCTCATTATTTTTGGTTATTTCTTCCAGAATGTTTTTGTAATTGATTTTTTCAGAGGGGTTGAGTTTTGCGGCGCACATGCCCACCAGTTCTTCCTGGCTGTAGCCAAACATCTGGCTGGCTTTAGGGTTGGCTTCAATAATTTCTGCGCTGTGTGGTTCAATAAGCAGGATGGCGTCGTTGGCGGCGTTGTATATGCGTCTGAGGCGTTCATCGCTTTCCCGCAGGGCGGTGTCGGTTTGTTCCAGTTCTCGCATGCTAAGGCGATTTACCTCAGTGGCTGTTAAAACCTGTTGCTGGCGCTCTTTCAACGAGAAAACCATTGTTCTGAAAGATTCGGCCAGAGCGCCAATTTCATCCTGGCCGCTTACATCAATCTTTGTGGTGAGATTTCCCGATGCCACGGTTTGGGTGGCCCTGGCAAGTTTGGCCAGCGGGCGGGTAAGTGTTTGCGCAAAAGCCAGCGAGATGCCTACCGCTACCAGCAGAACAATTATTGCTACAAACCCCACCCGGCGAGCCAATTCCCGGGCGGGGGCAAAGGCTTCATCAATATCTTTTTTGGCCACAAACCCCCACCCCATCCGGGGAATATGGCGATAAGCGGCCAGGACCGGAACACTGCGATAGTCCAGAGTTTGAATAATACCCTCATGCCCGCGGGTAGCCAGATGCGCCGGTTTGGCCGTGGTTCTGTCAGCAGGAACCCGCAGATTAAGGGCTGCATCATCATCAAAACGTAAATTATTAAGAAACAGGGTGGCATCATCTTCGGCCCGAACCAGCAATGTTTCTCCGGTATTTCCCATCCCCGGCCAGGCGTGAATGAGCGGGTAAATAGTATCTTCCATATTTACGGTAACCAGCACAATGCCAATGACCTCTGGACGCTCTTCAAATGTACTCAAATCTATTGCATGGATGACGTGCCCAAATAACATCTTGGGCTGGTTGCCGGCAGGATCAAGGTGAATATCCTGGGTAAATGCGCCGGTGGGTGACTTGAGGGTTCCTCTAAACGCGGTGATGTACTCGGTTGGTTTCCCCGTCAAACCGGAATCCGTAGACAAAATCACCGTGCCGCCGGTATCAATGAACATTATCTCATCGTAGCCGGTTCGCGATTTTTTCATCCCAATTAAATTGTCGGTTAAAAACGTTGAAAATTCAGCTTTTCGTTCAACCTGGGCATTGGAGGAAAGAATTTCAGTGAGGTGCTCCTGATTGAGCTTGTTTACGGCCAGGAGCCGGGCGTCGGCTTGTCGCTCATCCAGCCAGGTGATGATCTGCTCTTTTTTGAGGTCGGCAATTGATGTTAGCTGATTGTTAACTTCGGCCTGCAATGCCGCCCGCTCATCGTAATACGAGGCCAGGCCAAGGCCAACTATTGACATCAGGGCCACAACAGACAGCGCAAGCAGCAAGCGACCCCGCAAACTGCGGTATAGGGGAATTTTAAGGTGAGACATATTCTGCTCCAATTTAATTAACCATATTTACAAAGATTTCACCGTGATCCCCCCTGACCCGGTAGAACTTTTACAAATTGTCTTTGCTTTATCATTAAAGCCTGTTCCTTTTGATTTTTCTGTAATCCCGCTGACCAAAAAATTGAAAACAGTGCAATTAACCATCAGATGATTTTAACATTTTTTCCTCAAACCATTCGTACAATTCGCCTATTCGCGTCATTTGCAATAAATTTTTTTAGCTTTTGCGGTTGGTATAAGCCTTATGGCACAGGTGCAATTTTTGCTCAACAGTTGCAACGGTCAATGAAGAATGTCTATTGTGCCCAACCTTGACCAGGAAACATTAACCCCACATTGCCCTCACGCCGGATCCTGCCCGAAAGGTTAAGGAAAATTTTAATCTTGTGTCTGAGGCTTTCCTGCCGATAATAAAATAGCGACGGGGTATTTTGGAAATTATTGGATACGTTTAGAATTTATGCCAGGCGGGAAGAAATGACCACAGATACTCAAATTACTGATGTTGAGATAAAGCGAGTCATAGCCAGTATTGACCATTTAAAGCCGCTGCCGGCTACAATCACCCGGGCGTTACAGTTAATGGAAAACCCGGATGTGTCCATTAACCAGGTTGCGGCGGCAATTTCGGCAGACCAGGCCCTGGCAGCCCAAATACTCAAGCAGGCTAACTCTGCTTATTATGGCTTTAATAAACCTGCGTCCACCCTGCCCGAAGCCGTGATGCGGTTAGGGCTGCGCCGCACTAAAGCAGTTCTGTTTACGCTGACCTATTCCGGCCTTCTGGAACGGAAGGTAGACAGCTACAATCTGGGCCGTGGCGAATTATGGCGGCACTCCGTTTCCGTGGCCAAAATTGCTCAACTATTGTCAGAGTATATTGCTTATCCGGCGCCGGATGAGGCCTACATCGGGGGGTTACTCCACGACATTGGCAAACTGTTACTGGCTCAACATTTTGCGCCGGATTGGGAACAATTGCTGGCGGTAGCGCAAGAGCATCATTTGCCTCTTGTTGAAGCAGAAGAACAGGTGATGGGCTTAAATCACGCGCAAGTTGGAGCCGAGCTGGCCGGTAAGTGGGGCTTACCTCCCCGGATGGTGGAAGCAATTGCTTACCATCACGTCCCCATGTCAGCTAAAGAAGCCCCTAAATTGGTGGCCATTGTTCATATTGCTAACACAATTTGTTTGCGGCTAAAAATCGGGTTGCATGATGACGTTTTTATGCCGGACCCCAGTATGGAGATTTTGCACAAGTTATCACTCCTGGCGCACGAGGTTAACACGTTAACCTATGCTGCCGAGCAATGGTTATCCAGAGCGGTGGAACTTCCCCGGTAGAAAAGCTGTTCTCCGTAAGTTTTATCAATTGCAGGCCGGTCGTCTTGGCCAGACTTTGGATTCAATAATTTGTAGGCTCTACAGGATTTCGCAGGATCAAAGTAAAGAATTTGCCACAAATTGCACGAATTAACACGAAAGAATAAAAAATTAGTGAAATTAGTGTAATCCGTGGCAGATAATACGCTTTTTATAGAGCGATCCTGCAAACTACCAGAGAGCCTGAAAATTGAGCCAATTTTTCGCGTAGCGTTTTTTCAATTGGGGAAAGACGGTGTATAATCAGGGTAACTAAGTTAACGGCGTGGCCCTCTACACATTCTTTTAATGTGCTGAGGTTTTCCTCCTACGCTGAATGCCCTTTTTGGGCAACCCCTGGCTCAATGGCGAGACAGGAATCATCCCCGGAAAGCCTTCCCTCGTAGAGGAGAAGGCTTTTCTTTTTGGCGCAATTTCGTACTTTCTAAATTTCTTTACTTTCCGCTAAAAATTCGAGAATTTTTACACAACGTACCTTAACAACCGC
>CAYWSS010000386.1:0-6066 GCA_964460505.1 uncultured Caldilineaceae bacterium
CGTCCCCTGCCATTTCCTGACACTTGTCAAGTCGGGGGGGTATACGGTACTGAAATAAGGGTATGGCCACAATGTTTTCAATATAGGCCTTTTGCAGTTTATTAATGATCGCTTTCTGTTCGGCCAGGTCAGCGGTGGCCACAAAATCCTTGAGATGTTGGTCCGTTTCATCGCTCGTCCATCGCCCCCACAATTGACCGCCGGCTGTCCCATCTTCGGCAATAAGCGAGCTCTCTAACGTGTTACGATAAAAATTCCACGGGGTGCGCCCGCCGGTGCTCCAGCCCATTGACGTGTCGTAGGTGCCATTTTGCAGATTTTCAAAAAGAGTACCAAAATCTACGCTTTCGACCCCCGCATTCAAGCCAAGCTCTTGATAACTTTGACCAATCACCTGGACACTGGTTATCCAATCGTTCCAGCCTTCAACCACCTGAAGTTTGAATTCCAGAGGAGACCCGTCGGGTAAATCTCGAACCCCATCGCCATCAGTATCAACATAACCGGCCGCATCCGGGTTGTAGTTACCCAGGCCCATTTCTGCCACCAAATCAAGGGCTTCCTGACTGAGCCACGACTCGTGGGCCGGGCCAATTCCGGTGGCATTGGCCGGCTCTGTGTACCCATACATGCCAATATTAACTACGTCCTCATAATTAATGCCCATACTCATTGGGCTCTTTAGGAATTGCCGTGGCGTACCCCAATATGTAGCGGCAGGTCTTGTGCCTGCCTTGGGCAACCACAAGGGTGCGCCACTACATATTGGGGTACGCCCATAGATTACCCCCCTCAATCCCCCCTTTGAAGGGGGGAAGTTTGGCCCTCCCCCTCTTGAGGATCAAATTCCTGGGGGGTTACGCCGGCAAACTGGAATTTGAAGGGGGTAAATTTGGATCTACTGAGTATAGTATAATATGCCCTTTAATTTATATCAATGAGAATGTGGCAATGAAGATAAACAGATCAATAAAACCGGCAAAGAAGATGCGCCTCAAATGTCCGTGGCCGAGGCCATTTCCAAACCCGAAGACGGCCCTATATAGTATTAGCCTGCCACCCTTCATTCTCGTCGCCATTAGTATTGGAAATTTTTTTAGCGCTGTGGTATTGTTACCTACTATTATGTTAATCCAATTCTGTTCAGGAAAGAGAGGTTTTTACCATGCAAAAACTCACTGTTTTAATATTATTTGCTCTGATTATTGGCCTGGCTGCCTGTGGCGGTGGCGGTGACAGTGCCGGCAGTGACAGCGGCAGCAGTAGCAGCGCCCCAGATGCCGCCGCCGGAGAAAAACTTCTTAAAAAGAAGTTGATTGGCACCCAGGCCGGTTGTGTTACCTGCCACTCGCTGGCAGCGGGCGTGACCATAGTTGGCCCTTCGCTGGCCACCGTTGGCGCTGATGCCGGCCGCCGTGTAAGCGGACAGCCGGCTGAAGGCTACTTACTTGAGTCTATTAACAATCCGGATGCTTTTGTTGTCGATGGTTTTACAGCGGGCGTTATGCCGGCTGCCCTGGCCGATGAACTTTCTGATCAGCAAAAGGCCGATTTGGTTGCTTACCTGATGACACGGAAGTAACCGTTTTTAAAATCACCCAAATTTCGTTTTTTGAGAAAATAAATGAGGTCAGGAGTAATCGCATTTGGATTGGGGGCTAACACCAATACGTTTTAAATAACGCAATCCGGCATCTTTAGATGCGGAGCGGTTTTGCGCAATCCGTTCGGCATCTGAGGAAGCTCGCTTCTCTTAATTGAATGGGGCCAACATTGGCTTTTTAACAAGGGGATAACAGGGTTGTGGCAAAGCCGGTCAGTACATTCAACCCGGACAATGCCCCAAATTGAGCCATTCGTCGGGTGACTCTGGTGACTTTTGCGGTGTGGAAATCCAAAATTGAAAATTGTAAATTGGTCTTTACCTTGGCGGCCTCTCCCCGTAATACTGGTAATAATTCACCTCAATATTACCGTTGTACAGCTTGCGCACCCGGTTGGGACGGGCGCGTTTAAAATAGGCGGGGAACTTTGGGTCGGCAGTCAAAATATACAGCGACCAGCCCTGTTTCTTGCGGAACATTTTGTTGATAGTAATGTAAAGCTGGTTCAGCTCTCTCAGTTCGGCCAGTTTAATGCCGTACGGCGGGTTGGAAATGACAATGCCGTGCTGCCTGTCAATCCACAGGTCGTTGATGTCTTTCTGCTCAAAGACAATGTCATTCCCCACGCCGGCCTTTTGCGCATTGGCCTGGCCGGCGGCAATGCTCGCTTCGTCGATATCGTAGCCGAAAATTTGCAGGTTGCCTTCGGTTTTTACGGCTTTGCGGGCGGCGCGCCGGGCATTGCGCCACGAACTGGTGCGGATAGCCGGCCACTGCTCGGCAGCGAATTTGCGGTTTAGCCCCGGAGCCATATTTCGAGCCAGCATCGCCGCCTCTATCAGGATAGTGCCGGAGCCGCACATTGGGTCAAGCAGCAGCCGATCCCTGTTCCAAAAGCTGAGCTGCACCAGCGCCGCAGCAAAGGTCTCCTTTAGCGGCGCTTCGCCGGTGTGGGCGCGATAGCCCCGCCGGTGCAACCCCGAGCCGGAGGTGTCGAGGGTGAGGGTTGCCACATCTTTCAGCATCGCTACCTGGATGGTGAAGGCCGGGCCGGTTTCCTCAAACCAGTCGGTGTCGTATTTCGCTTTGAGTCGCTCTACCACCGCTTTTTTCACAATCGACTGGCAGGCCCGCACGCTGCCCAGCGTCGATTTAACCGATTTGCCGGTAACGGTAAATTGGCCGTCCCCGGTGATCCGGCGTTCCCACGGCAGCGCTCTGGTTTGCTCAAACAGCTCGTCGAACGTCACCGCCTTAAATTCGCCCATTTTCAGCAGCACCCGGTCCGCAGCCCGCAGCCACAGATTGACGGTGGGGATGTCGTTGAGGGTGGCCTCAAATTCAACCTTTCCTTCCGATACTTTTATATCTTCAAATCCAAGGGCTTGCACTTCGCGTTTAACAACTGCTTCAAGCCCAAAGGTCATAATGGCAATCAGGGTAATTTTTTCCATTGTCCGTCGCTTTTTGTTTTATGAGATAAAAGGGACTATTTAATTTAAACTGACGCAAATAATGCTTCCACCCCGGTCAGGTTTCCGATCCACGGGCCGGGTGTTTCCTGTTTAACGGTGGTTACGGCGCCGGCCCAACGGGTGGCTTCGGCGGCGGTTGTGGTGAGCCGTTTGGTGAGATAGGCGGCAAAGCAAGTGTCGCCGCGCCCGGTACGCCCGGCCAGCGAACGCGGGCTGAAGGGCGCGTGGTGAATTTTACCGTCTGCAAACACAGTCACGCCCGATGATTGAGTTAACACCACTTCTTTGGGGCCAAATGCTGCCAGTTGGCGGGCGGCCCTGGTCAGGTCGGTCAGGCTGGTCAGCAGCTCGGCTTCGGCGCGGTCTACTTTGAGGTAAGTGACGTGTTTCAGCCCCTCCGCCATATCGGGCCACTGTCGAAAAACCAGAGCATCACCGTCCGGCACGCGCACAAACCCCTGAATATCAAGGGCCACCGGGCCGCGCTGCGCCAGATATTTTAGCAGCGGCAGGTCAACTTCGCCGGCAATGATGGGGGCGATGGCGTAAATTTTGGCCGAAACATCGGGGATATCGGCAGGCTGAAAAGGCCCGGCAAAGGCAATGGGTTTGCAGATACGTCGCTCCATATCGGCGGAATCATAAAAATTTTCAATGCCGGAAGTGGCCGGGGCCGGGGCAGCAAATACCTCTATTCCGGTTTCCTTCATTTCTTCGAGCCGTGGAAAATCGGCGGGGTGGAGCCGGGTGGCTACGGCCACGTTCGCGCCCAATCGACAGGCCGCGATGCCGCCGTAATAAACGCCACCGCCGGAGGCTGCTTTGCCTTTGCCGTCCACAATCAATTTGTCCACGGCAAAGTGGCCGATCAACATTAGATCAAAGTTGGTGTTGGAGATTGTCATAAGGTTCCTTTCTGTAATCGTTCACCCCCCCTCCCGCGTTCGCGTCCCCCCCCCAATCAGGGGGAGGCTTTTAAACTTCCCCCCGTTGGCGGGGGGATTGAGGGGGGCGGGGGTGAACGATTACTCCTTTCCTGTGGAAACAAAAGTGGTGGGCACAGTTTAACCGGTTAAACCGGTATATGTTCTACCCGTTTAATTCCTTCCTGGTCAAGTACCAGCCGGGTATGTTTGTAGCTTTTTTCTTTTTGAGAGGAAACGGTTGTGTATTTTGAAACCAGATGGAGATGGTACACTTTATGGCATAGGGCGGTATCAAGCTGACCATCCTTAAGGTAAGGTCGATTTTGGATGGGTTCTCCCATTTTCTTTAAATAAGCGGCGATATTGTAACGCATAATATCATTGATAGCGGTGATGCCCAGTATATCGGCAAACGCCGATTTAAATGTTTTTGTAAACAGGGTGATGTCTTTGGAATATTGAATTACATATTCCGTCCGTCCATCCAGTGAGGCCACATCAAACCTGTCCCGGTTCCTGACGGACAGAATTTTTTTGGGAATATCCGTCTCCCTGACAAACGAAACCTTTTCTCTGAGGATGCCCAGGCGGTGTTTGTCATCCAGAGTTCTAATGATAATACGCCGGTCAAACAGGATGTTTTGCAGATATTTTGAAAACAGGGATCGAATCAATTCTTTGATTCTGTCCTTGAACATGTAACCCACTACCAGCGCCACAAAAAAAGAAAAGGTGAAGTTACCGTATTTTTGCTGAAAATAAAAGGCGGTGATGGTGGCAAATATCATCGATAGCCCGGCCGCCACGGCAAAGAGCAGTTGTTCCAGGCCAACCCCTTCCCGGTGGACATCGGTAGACAGAAAAAGCACGCTTGAGGCGTGTTTTTTTAGTTCTGATACACGGAAAATAAACTCCTCGTTCATGCTTTTGTTTTTTAATACCGAACGATACCCCCGTGATTTTCGATATTTTGTTTCGGCAATGGCACGGTTGCTGAGCGCTTCTTGAAATGCAATTTTGTCATCACTTTTAATGTATTCGGCCACAATTTGAAACATTTCAACCGCACTTTCTTCAATCAACAAACTGATCGATTCATCGGCAAGTTTATATGCCTCAAAGGTTTGGCCCTCAACATTAGGCAGGTTGAATACAGTAAACGTTGCCCGGTAAGCGTTGGCAATCTTTTCTGTTTCTACCAAGAATTCCTCTACCAAATTGTGAATTATCAGATGAATTTTTGCCTTGGGCGGAGCTTCGGTAATTCGCTTTTGGATCAGGTTAATATGGTCCCTGATTGAACTTTTGAGCATGGCGCTGAGAAACTTAAAGGCCGTAGTCAACCGTTCATTACAGTTTGGGGTAATGGCCCAGTTTTCTTGACTTACAATTTTATTAATTGTGATCAGGGGTGAGGATGAGTTGGTCGTGAAGTCTCGTAAAATCAGGTTTGGGGTTTTCAGCCGAATGTAATTTTGAACATCCCGATAAAAATCGGCTTTGGAATAGTGCCGCTCATCAATGCCCAACGTTTTTGGAATGAAGATGTAGGTTGATATTTGGTAATGTGTTTTTTTGTCCGGGTGTAACTCATAATCCAGTTTGCGCTCAAATTGATATTTGTCGTGCAGTTTTACGGCCTGCTCTATCATTTCAATCATAAATCCTCCGTGTTGGTACAGGTTCAGTAAACCCGGCCACAGCGTGATTCTGACGAGTTCACTGAACTTGTACCCGTGTTGTGCTGCAATAACTGGAAGGCCCAAAAAATAATTATCCCATTTAAAACAGGAGTTACGCAATTCAGACTGAACCAATCCCAGAAATCTGTCTATACTGATTGGAAATCAAATGAGTGCAAACCCTACCCGGAAACCAAAATCAAAAAGTGGAACACAGAGTTACACGAAGGAGCACAGACACAAAGCACGCAGAGGTTTTTGCTCTTTACGGAGTACGCAATACGCAATATGTTGCCGGCCCCAATTGGGTAAGTTATTTACGCATCATTCCTAAGTACTAAGTCAAGTTGATTTTGACGGGTAGTTAAGCCCCTTGTGG
>CAYWSS010000387.1:0-6031 GCA_964460505.1 uncultured Caldilineaceae bacterium
CGGCAAAAGGACGCTACTATAGCGGCTACAAAGGTGTGTGCCTAAGTAGTTACAATCTGTTTTGATAAAATTAAGCAAAGCGACCTTTGCGGTTACGGTGCTGGAATTCCAACCGGGATGACAATTTTGAACAAATATACCAGTAGAATTATTATCTTTGTAACCCTTTTGTTTATCCTGCTGCCGGCTATCTGGCTGCGCCGGCAGTTTATCCACACCGTGCAGCTTTACCCGGATGAATTTGTGACCCTGCTGGCCATCCGCATGATTGGCCAAACGGGCGTGCCGGTTATGCCCTCCGGTCTGTTTTACGAGCACGGCTTGTTGTACTCGTATTTGGGTAGTGTTGCCGCTGTTTTTGGCCCCGTTCAACTGGCTGCTCGTTACCTTAGTTTACTGCTTGGCATTATTACAATTCTGTTGACGTTTTGGGTGGGCCGGCGCTGGTTTTCTCCGGCCGTGGGGGTGATTGCCGCCGCCGGACTGGCCGTGGCCCCCAGCGCCATCCAGTGGAGCGGCCGCGCCAGAATGTATGCGCTGGTGCAGCTTTTAGTGCTGGCCACCCTGTGGCCGGCTTACGAAGGCATCACGCAAAACAAGGCGTGGCTGCGGTGGCTGGCGCTGCTGGCCTATCTTGGGGCGGTGCTGGCCCATTTTGGAGCCGTGGCCGTTGCCCCACCGCTGGTACTGGCTGCGTTAATTCTCTGGTGGCAAACGGCTCGAAAAAATGGAGCGCCACTTTTTGGCTATATCCGTAATTGGCGCTGGTGGCTGGAGAGTGCGGCCTGTGCGGGCGTGCTGGCCATCGCCTTTTTGGTAAAGCGGGCCGGACAGCCCAAAGGGATTGAGGCGCTGGAGGGCAGCGCCTCGGCGGCAGTCGCCGGAATTGCCCAGGTTTTTGAGATTTACAGCGATTTTTCCTTCAATCTGGTTGCGGGCTGGCAGGCCATCTCCCCCTTCTACTTTGGACAACCCGCGCTGTTATTTGCCCTGTTTGCGCTGCCTGCCATCATTTTGAGCGCCATTGCTTTTCTTCGACAGTTCAGGAACGGCACCCTCAAAATTAATTTGGGCATCACCGTTCGCCCCGCGCTTTTTTTAAGCATCATCTTGTTGGTGACCACGCTGGAAATGATCCTGCTGGTCTCTCCCCACCGGCGCGACGAGAAATACCTGTTTATGCTGCTGCCGGTTCTGTTGGTGTTGGGCGCAGAAGGGCTGGCCGGGGCGGGGCGGCTGTTGCTGAGGGTTGTGGCCCAGGAGGGTAAACCCCGCAGCTTGCGGCCGTTGCTGCCCTCGCTGACAGCGGCGCTTGTTTCCATATTTGTAGTGAGCATCAGTTGGCCGCAGGTGCAGGCGTTGCTTAAAAATACCGGAGACGATTACCAATCGGCCTTTGCCACCGTGCAGGCGCAGTGGCAGAAGGGAGATGCAATCCTGACCGGCACACCCGCCGCCGCAGTTTTTTATTTGAACCGCAACGATTTTTACAGCGTGCAGCGCCGCGGCGGCTACGATTACCGGATTCTTACCGTGGATGATCAGGCGGTGGACCGCTGGCTGGCCTCGCCGGCCATCCAAACCGGGGAGGCGCTGCACCAGATTCTGGCTCAACAAAACGTGTGGTTGGTGCTGGAACGATGGGGTTTGCAGCGGGAATATTACGATCTGCCGTTTCAGCAGCAGCTTCTGGCGCAAACAGACCACGTGTCCGATTCTCAGGGGATTTTTATTCTGAAATCTAAACCCAACCCCCGGCCAATTGCGCTGTATCCGGCCCGGCCGGCGCAGGCTGCATTTGGCAATACCGTACAGTTACTGGGATACACGGCAGAACCGGAAAAGGCTGTATCCGGCCAACCGTTGCGGCTGACCCTGTACTGGCAGGCCCTGGCGCGGGTGGCGTGCGATTACACCGTGTTTGTGCATCTGCGGCAGGCAGGCGGTGGAAACGTAGCCCAGGCGGACCACCGCCCGTTAGGAAGCATCTATCCGACCTCGCTCTGGCCAGTGGGCGAAACCATCCGCGAAAGCAGCGAGTTGTTCCTGCCGGCTGACTTACCCCCCGGTGATTACGAACTGTGGGCCGGCCTCTATCTGCTTGAAACCGGCGAGCGACTACCCGTACAAAACGACACCAGCGGTGAAAACGCCGTTAAACTGGGTACCCTGCCTGTAACAAACAACGAATAAGTCAGGCTCTCTGGTAGTTTGCAGGATCGCTCTATAAAAAACGTGTTATCTGTCACGAATTACACTAATTTCACTGATTTTTTATTTTTTCGTGTTAATTCGTGCAATCCGTGGCAAATTCTTTACTTTGACCCTGCGAAATCCTGTAGAGCCATAAGTTAAAAGAGTTGAATGAGTTTAAAGAGGTTGGTGAATTTTTCTCAAAAGAGAGTACGCATGGCACTACTCATTAACCCACCTAACCCACTCAACTTTAAAGTTGGGTCAAAATCTCCGGCCCATTTTTGGTGATGGCGAGGGTATGTTCAAATTGCGCCGATAGCGACCCGTCTTGTGTAACAACGGTCCAGCCATCGTTAAGTAGTTCCCACTCGTAGCTACCGGCATTGATCATCGGCTCGATGGTAAAAGTCATGCCGGGCTTTAATTGGGGGCCACGCCCCGGCGCCCGCACGTGAGAGACTGAAGGCGGTTCGTGCAGCGATTTTCCAACGCCATGCCCGCCCCACTCGCGCACGACCGTTACCCCTTGCGTATCGGCAAAATTCTCAATGTCCATTCCAATATCGTTCAGATGGTTTCCATTTTGAGCGGCGGCAATGCCAATCCGCAGCGCCTCTTGTGCAATGTCAAGCAGCCGTTTTGCTTCCGGAGAGATTTTTCCCACACTAAACGTAACACACGCATCGCCGCAAAAGCCCCGGTGGCGCAAGCCAATGTCGATGCCCACAATATCACCCTCCTGCAAAACCCGCTCATTGGGCAGGCCGTGGCAAATTTCATGGTTCACGGAGGCGCAGATTACGCCGGGAAAAGGGGGATGCGTAGGCGGCGTGCCTCGATACCCTTTGTACAGGGGGGCCGCTCCCCGGCTGGCCAGGTGCGCCTCAACCCGCTTGTCGAGATCGCTCAGTTTTACGCCAGGTTTAATGTGTTCGGCCAGTAGATCGAACGCTTCAGCCACAATTCTGCCGGAGGTTCGCATTTTGGCAATTGCTTTATCACGTCTCAATGGAATAAACATAAAATCTCTTTCCTGCAATTTGAATTAGTTCGGTTGAGATCAATTAAAGCATAAAGCCGGGGCGAAGGCAATTTATTGTTGGGGAGAATAAAAATTTGATTTTAGCTTTGACTAAATGTAAAATTAACTACAGTTAATTTTATTATTTACGCAGGGTAAAAAAATTATGCAACAGATCAATGAAAAAGCAGAAACGTTGCCTGTTTCGGGCAACGACACGGAAGAGACCGAAGAACAGGGTCTGGATAAAATTGAGGTCATTTTAACCATTATTTGTGGCGTTAGCTGGCTGGGCGGCTGGCTGGGCGGCCTGCCGGGCTTGATCTCGCCGGAAGTTCAGTTGGGGTTGTACGTGGTATCCTACCTGAGCGGCGGCTATTTTGGGGTGCTCAAAGGGGTCAATGCGCTCCGCCGCTTTGAACTGAACGTGGATTTTTTAATGGTGCTGGCCGCGCTCGGCGCTGCCTCCATCGGCGAGTGGGCCGAAGGAGCGACGCTGCTGTTTCTCTTCTCTCTCAGTAACACGCTGCAAAGCTACGCCCTTGACCGCAGCCGCAAAGCCATTCGCGCTCTGATGGATTTGCGCCCGCCCGAAGCGCTGGTGCGCCGCCCGGACGGCAAAGAGGTGCTGGTGCCGGTTGAGGCGCTGCAACTGGGAGACCGGGTCATTGTTAAGCCGGGCGAGCGGATGCCTATCGACGGCAAGGTGGTGGCCGGGCACACCACGGTCGATCAATCGGCCATTACCGGCGAAAGCATGCCCGTTGAAAAAGACAAAGGGGATGATATTTTTGCCGGGACGGTCAACGGCAACGGCGCCATCGAACTGACGGTGACCCGGCTGGCCGCGGATACCACTCTGGCCAAAATTATCCAGATGGTAGAGCAAGCGCAAACCCGCAAGGCACCCACCCAGCGTTTTCTGGATGAGTTTGAACCGAAGTATGCCCTGGGAGTCATCACCGGCACTATTTTGATGATTATCGCGCCCTACTATGTGTTAAATCAACCCTTTGACGAGGTTTTTTACCGGGCGATGACACTGTTGGTGGTGGCTTCGCCGTGCGCGCTGGTTATCAGCACGCCGGCCTCTATTTTGGCGGCCATTGCCAATGCGGCCCGCAACGGTATTTTATTTAAAGGGGGCGCGTATCTGGAGCAAGCCGCCACCCTGTCGGCCATTGCCTTTGATAAAACCGGCACGCTGACTACCGGCAAACCCGTGGTTGCCGACATTATTCCCGCGTCCGACCTGCTGGGCGATGCCTGGTTTGACGCTGATTTTTTTGCGCAGTTGCAACCCAAGGGCGTTGATACGCCGGTGCGCTGTTCACTTGATGAATTGCTCACCGTGGCCGCCAGCGCCGAGCGCCATTCGGAGCATCCATTGGCCTCGGCCATTCTGTCGGCGGCGGATGCCAGAGCGCTACCGCTGCAAACGGTAGAAAATTTGCAGGCCATCACCGGGCAGGGAATTGTAGCCACGCTTGATGGAGACGAGGTGCGGGTGGGTAACACGCGCTTAATTGAGGCCAGCCGGCAGGTGTGGCCGGCTCCGCTGTTGGCCAGGGCGCGTCACCTGGAAGCGCAGGGCAAAACCGTGGTGTACGTGAGCCAGGGCAATCACCCGCTGGGGATGCTGACGCTGGCAGATGTGATTCGCGCCGAAGCTCCGGTGGCGCTGGCAAGGTTGCAGGACTCCGGTGTTAAACGGATAGTGATGCTAACCGGCGACTCTCGCCGTGTGGCCGAGGCGGTGGCCGGTCAACTGGGCATTGTGGAGGTATACGCCGAGTTGCTGCCGGAGCAGAAGGTGGAAATTGTTGAAAAGTTAACGGAGCAGGGCAACGTGGCTATGGTTGGCGATGGGGTAAATGATGCTCCGGCTATGGCTGTTAGCAGCCTGGGCATTGCTATGGGCGGGGCCGGCACAGATGTGGCTCTGGAAACCGCCGATGTGGCCTTGATGGCCGACGACCTGTCCAGGCTGCCGTACGTGGTTGATTTGGCCAAGCGTGCCCGGCGCATTGTGTGGCAAAATATCGGCTTTAGCCTGGCGGTTATTGTGGTGCTGATTTTGTCGGTGTTGTTTTTCAGCCTGCCATTACCGCTGGGGGTTGTGGGCCACGAAGGCAGCACGCTGCTTGTTGTGGCCAACGGTCTGCGCTTGCTGCGTACGCCCGGTCAGCGTTTGCAGTCATCCAAAAAAGGCACAGTTCCGGTGGCGGCGGTTGGTGTTTAATAAATAAATTAGGGATTATTCCGTTTCGATGCCGGTTTTGGCAAAGATTTTCTGTCTAATCTGGGTGTTGTATACTTTCCACTTAAGCCCTTTGTATTCCTCATTGTTGTCACTGCCGGAAAGAGAGATAAACAGATAATGGGAAGCCAACCGGGAAGAAAGAGAAAGGTAAAGTGACCCCGCGTCTCACCCCAAGAGGAAAGTCGTGGATTGTGGCCGCAATACGCTTGCGTTGCGCATTTGATGCCGCCGGCGCCGGCACGTTTCTCGCACGATGGGCAAGATCAGCGTGTAGCGAGCCGGCGCAATTTCGGTCCGACGCTCATCAGAGTTAATATTTTTGGACATTGTTTTCACCTCCAAAGTGAATAAGTGTGAATATTTTGGTTACTTGAAACCAACTTTTAAGGAATCGGTTTCCAAACTAGCCCCAGCCAAAGCGTGGTCGCCCCCTGCGCAGATAGCTTGGGGCACCTTCCAGATATTGGGCATCGACCTGGCCGAAAAGGATTGGCGCACTCTGTTGGGATACCCGCCCTTACCATAGTCCGACCAGTCACTTCTTTCAACCT
>CAYWSS010000388.1:0-6030 GCA_964460505.1 uncultured Caldilineaceae bacterium
TCTCAACGGTGCGATTGCCCGCTCTTAGCTCCTCGCGCACATCCACCACCTCCACTGTGGGCAGCGGCAGGGCCACAAAATCTGAGCCGGGGGCCGGGGTGGGGACGGTTTTGCCCCGCTTGAGCAGCGCCTTTTGCACGGCCAGGTGTTTAGTGTGGGCCAGAATACGGCTGGGCAAATTCATCAGCCGGTACTGGCCCCGCTCGGCTTTGCGGTAGCTGGTCACATCGGGGGTGGCGCTGCCCAAAATGACCAGGGCGTTAGTTTGCCGGCCCAGTTCCAGAGCGGCATCGCGGGCGTGAAAAATGGGGGGGCGGTCGCGCTGTTTGTAGGCCGGTTCGTGCTCTTCGTCCACAATAATTACACCCGGCTTTTTCACCGGGGCAAACAGCGCCGAGCGCGGCCCGACCACCACCGGCAGTTCGCCGCTGCGCACCCGTTCCCAGGTGTCGTACCGCTCTCCCGGCGACAGGGCCGAATGCCAGACCGCCACCCGCCCCGGAAATCGGGCCGAGACCCGCTCGACCGTTTGGGTGGCCAGGGTGATTTCGGGCACCAGGAAAATGGCACCCTGCCCGCCGCGCAGGGCGGCGGCAATGGCTTGCAGGTAGATTTCGGTTTTGCCGGAGCCGGTGACGCCGTGCAGTAAAATGGGCATTTTTACCGGATGCGGTTTGCGCCAGGCCAGGGCCACTTCCTGCCATACCGCTTGCTGTTCGCGCGTCAGTTTGGGTGGCCTGTCCAGGGTGAAACTGCGCCCGGCCAGCGGGTCGCGCCAGCGGCGGGCCTGCTCCATGCTAATCAGTTCGGCTTTGGCCAGTTTGGTCAGGGTCTCACGATTGGCTTTGGTTTGGGCATACACCCAACCAATCCAGACCGGGCCGTCTTCGGCGGCCAGCAGGTTCAGCACATCGGCTGAGCGGGTGGCGGCGCGAAGCTGCACCACCGCCTTGATAAGGCCGGTGGCCGGCAGGGTGAGGGTGATGCGCTCCGGCTCTTCAAATTGAGCCACCAGCTTTTGAGCCACCAGCGAACTGATGACCGGCGGCTCCGTGTCTGTGGCCTCCAGCACCTCTTCCTGCGGGACGGGGCGGCCCTGTCCCAGCAGGTAGCCCATTACTTTTTGCTGGGGAGCGCCGGCGACTAATTTTTCCAGCGGCGTACCGGTGGCGCGTAATTTTGGCGGGATGTCGAGCCGGGTTTGTGGCGGCAAAATTTTTACCCGGCCTTTTTCAGCCAGCGCCTTGGCAGATACGCCGGTGGCGCAGCCGGTTTGAGTCAGCACATCGGCCAGCGACGGCAGCGGGTCATCAAGTTCGCTCAGGTAGAGCAGGATATCGGCCTGTTTGGAGGGACGTCCGAGGGTGGGCAGCACCGCGTCTATCTCTTCCGGCGAAATGAGCAGTTCCACCATTTGCTCAATTTTGGGGCCAACGCGGGGTTTGGCCAGCACGGCTTCTTTGCGGGCCACCCCTTTTTTAATAAGCGCGTTGGCGGCGTTGGCGTTGATTTCGGCCAGTGGGAGCGCGCCTTTTTTCCGCAGGTAGGTCAACAGAATTTGCTCCTGAGCGTTCAGCGGAGAATCAGGGGAGGCATCGAGCGGCTTGAGAATCTGTTGCGGTTTGCGGCCGGAGCCGGGCGGCAGGAAATATTTCATGCAGGTGGCCAGTGGGGCCAGAAATTCGCGGGAGAGCCGGCGGGCCAGTTCGATTTGGGCGGGATTCAGCACCGGCTCGGGGTCGAGAATGGCGGCGACGGCTTTGGTCTCTTCCACCGGAGAGGTAGGGCTGAAATTGACGACAATCGCGGTCAGTTGCTGGGTGCGAAACGGCACCGCCAGCAGATGGCCCACCTGCATCCGGTCCACCAGATGGGGGGGAATGTGGTAGTGGAAGGTCATCCCCAGCGGGTTTTCTTCCGGTGAATCGTCGGGGGCTTCGCTTGACGCAATTTCCGGGGCGGGGATGGTTTCGTCCTCGTCCGGCGTGTCGATAAAATCCCGTTTGGCGCGTTTGATGATGGGCCGGTTGACCACCACCTCGGCGTATTTTTTGGGGGATGCGGATTGTTGCATCTGCGCTTCGAGATTATTCACGGTGAAAAGACCTCGTCTATCAATTGGGCGACGGTGATGAGATATTTCCGGCAATCGCTTTGTATTTCGATGCACCACCCGGCGGCCGGCACGGCTTGCGCCGGCGCCCAACCGAGAATGCGCTCCCGTTCAAACCCAAGTTCGGCGGCAAAAATATCCACCCGGCGGGATATTGTTTGCGCCGGGCGCGGCTGCTTCAAGAATTGGGGACAGGGGTTGCGCAGCAGCGCCCCGGTTTCGTAGGCCGCTTCGCCAACCACGCCTTTGGGGTCGATGGCGAGCCATGGCCGGCGGGTGGCCATCAGGATGTTTTCGGGGTGCAGGTCTCCGTGCAGCAGCCCCCGCTCGCCCATTGATGGCAGCAACTCGGCAAACAGACGTTCGGCTTTGTCGACCAGCGGTTTGGGCAGAGGGCCGGTGCTGCCGTTAAAGTGGGGGCGCAGTTTGGCGGTAGCTCCGGCGGCCCACTGCTCTACCGTGGGAAACGGGTGGTTATCGGGAACCGGCTGCCAGAGACGCCGCATCACCCGCGCCGCAATTTGTGTCGCTTCGGCATCGTCCGTTACTGTTTTCAGGGGGGTTCCGGGGGAAAGCCGTTCTAACAGTAGGGCGCCCCGCTCACGATCCGCGTCGAGCAATTTTACACTGCCGTGTCCATCAAAGATTAACAGCGCCTCGATTTCGGTGGTCAACTCGCGGCCGGGCACGCCGATTTTGAGTATGGCCCGCACGCCGTCTTTTTGAACTGCCGGGGCAATGTAGTTGATGGACAGATTATCGATTGGGTTGCTCGCCGTGAGTGACCATTGCCGCTCACAGTCTGCGATGATGGCCGGCAGGCGTTGCAACCATGTCTTTCCATCGTTTCCAAAAATACCGATTGTGGAGGTCGCAAATGCTTGAGGGATTTTTACCATTGCTCCAGAAGGGGCGCTACTTGCTAAATGCCAGCGCCGCGTAGCCCACGACCCGGCTGCGTCCGGCATTTATGGTTGGGGCATCGGCGCTGGTGGCGTATTTGAGAAGGCTTGCCCGGGATGCGCCCAGAGCCTGCGCGGCAAGCATTACCGTGGCAATAGGGCCGGCTCCGCAGGCTAACGGGTTGCCAAACCGGCGGGCAGATTGCACGTGCTCAATCAAACCGGCGGCATCCATATTGAGGGCAAATTGCAGGGTTTCGTCATCAAGCCGGCGGGCGGTGGCGTCGTCAAAAAAATGGCTGAGGTCGCTGCTGGCCACAAACAGGGTACTTTGGGCTGTTTCCGAAATAGCAGCGAGCAACGCATTGCTCAATTGCCGGCACGCTTTGAGGGATTGATTGCCCATCAGCAGGGGGAGCAGCTTGAACATCCCCAATGATTGCTGCAAAAAGGGAAGTTCAACCTCCAGCGAATGTTCATCGTCGGCGGCCAGCAGAACCAGTTCGATTTTCTCCCGGAGCGTATCCAGCAGTTCTGCGGCAATGGGAACATTTCCCAGCGGGGTGCGCCAGGCATCGGCATCGGGCGTGGAAATGCGGCCCGGGGCCGCCCCCCGGTGATCGGGGCCGAGAAGAATTACGGTCTTAAACGCTTCGGGTTTCAAGGTGCCAAATGTGGCGCCGGCTACGTGCCCGCTAAAGGCGTAACCGGCGTGGGGGGCCACCAGCCCGACCAGCGTGCCTGCCTCAAGCTTTACCGGAGAATCGTTCAGATAATCCTGTACTTCATTTTCCAATTGAGCCGAATCGGTGCTGTACCATCGGCCATCGGCAAAGCGGGGTTGCCTGATACGGTTGAATTTGCTGTTCATTGCGTTCTCCCCTGCTATTGCGTATTGCGTATTGCGTATAATTTTGTTTTTACAGAGTACGGAGTACGTAATACGTAACAACGCAATACGTACTCCGTAATATGTTGCCGGCCTCAATTGGGTAAGTTATTTACGCACCATTCCTAAATTACCGTTTCTTACGATAACCTTGTCAGCCAATATGTCATCGACAGGTAGACTCCACCGCTCAGGAGCATAACTCCGAGGGCCGGCACCCACCACCGGCTAAACAGCGATGTTTTATCCACAACCCGGGGCGGCAGGCTGAGTTGATCCACCTGGTAACGGGGAGCCATGCCAAAGCCCAGGGCAAATCCGGCCAGCAGACCGCCAATGTGGGCGTAGTTATCGATGCCGGACACGGTGAAGCCAAAGAACAGGTTGATGCCGATAATGACCAGCGTGCTGATCATTCGCTGGCGGCCAAATTGGCCAAAGGATTTCCGGTGCAGTATAAAATAGGCCAGGTTCATACCGATGATGCCAAAAATAGCGCCTGATGCCCCTGCCGACAATACCAGCGGCCCTCGGACGGCAAAGCTTAGCAGGCTGCCAAACAGGCCCGATAGAATATAGATGACAATAAACCGGTCGGGGCCGTAGAGCCGCTCCATTTCCAGGCCAAAAATAAACAGGGCGTAGGCATTAAATAACAGGTGGGTAATGCCAATGTGCAAAAACATCGAGGTGAACAAGCGCCAAATCTCGCCGTTAACAATAATTTGCAACCCGGAATTGGCGCCAAATTTTATCAAGACCGGCGTGTTGGTAGAGCCGCCCGCCAGTTCCATCATCAGCCAGATAATGGCAATACTTGCCAGCAGAACATACGTAACAAATGGTTTGCTCAACGGGATTCGCAGATATTGGGCCGGCGCTCCCGGTGGTGGGGGTGAATCGTAGGGTGAAGAAGATTGATAGCTCACAGATTAATCTCTCTTTGTAGTACGCGACTGCGTTCGGCAGTGATGATGGATGCGATTTTTTTGCAGGTTTCGTCCAGTTTGTCTTCATAATTAATAACCACGTAATCAAACAGATCGAGCCGTTTAAGCTCCTGCCGGGCGGTGGCAATGCGCATTTTTAGCTGATCTTCCGGCTCTGTCTTTCGCTGCCGCAGGCGGCGAACCAGCGCCCCTTCTGATTCTGCGGACAGGAAAATAAACACCGCTTCCGGCACCAACCGGCGAATGGTCTCCGCGCCCTGCACATCGATACGCATAATTACATCTTTGCCGCTGGCCAGCGCCTTGCGTACCTGCGCTTTGGGAATACCCTTGTAATCGCCGTACACTACGGCATATTCAAGCAGTTCTCCCATTTCAATCATCTCGGCAAATTCGGTCATCGAGACAAAAAAATAGTCAACGCCATTCTCCTCATTTGACCGTTGGGGCCGGGTGGTGGCCGTAACCACAAAATGAAACGGGTAGCCCCTCTCCTTCATTTGGGATAGCGTAACGTCTTTGCCCACGCCGGATGGCCCGGAGATAACCACCAGCAGGGGAGATTCTTCGTGATTGTAGGGTTTAATTTTTCGGGTCAATGGGGATGCTCCTTTAAGTCTCAGGTTTCAAGTGACAGGTTTCAGGGTGCTTACCTGCCACCTGGCTTGATTTGTCTATCCGGCGCGAGTATAATATCGCATCATTTTTAGAACAGGCAGGATGTAAAACATGCCAATTTACGAATACGGTTGTTACGATTGCCGCAAGCGGGTTTCGATATTCTTTCGCAGTTTTGCCGATGTAAAAACAAAAGAGGCGACTTGCCCCCGTTGCGGTGGCACCCACATCAAGCGATTAGTTTCCAAAGTGGCTGTGGTTCGCTCCGAAGAAAATCGATTAGACAGCCTGGCCGATCCCACTAACTTTGCCGGGCTGGATGAAAACGATCCCAAATCGATTGGCCGCTGGATGCGCAAAATGGGCAACGAGATGGGCGAAGATATGGGCAGCGAATTTACCGAAATGGTCGACCGGCTGGAAGCCGGCGAAGACCCCGAATCCATCGAAAAATCAATGCCCGACCTGGGCGGCAGCGGGGCCGGTGCAAGCGATGATTAGTTTGGATAGCGATAACTTGTCCGTTACTAGCGTGACCAGGGTACAATAGATTCTGAC
>CAYWSS010000389.1:0-6019 GCA_964460505.1 uncultured Caldilineaceae bacterium
CGGCAAACCGTGGCCGGCCATTGTGCCGGGCGGGCTGGTGTTGCTCATCAACTTTGCGTACGCCAAAAATAACATCGCCTTTTGGGTCATTCTCTACCTGGTGGTGTCGCTGCTGCTGATTGTCAGGTTTAATCTGTTCGAACAGGAAACCCGCTGGCGAAGGGAAGGCATCTTTTTCAGGCCCAATATCAATTTTGATTTTTTGCGCGACGGCTTAATTTTTGCCCTGGTCGTTATTGCTTTTGCCTGGCTTACCCCCCCCATTGTCGATGCAAAATCGATAGAGTTTCTGGACGAATATCAGGGTTCCTGGCGTGAAATTCAGGACGAGTGGAACCGGCTGTTTGCGGACCTCAACTACCGCGACCGCTTTGCCTACGACTCCTTTGGTTCATCGCTGCGGCTGGGTGGGGCGCGTCACCTGAGCAATGAGCCGGTCATGGATGTTCAAATAGAAGGGATTGGCCGCTACTGGCGGGCTGTGGTGTACGATTATTACACCGGCGACGGCTGGTTGACCCGCGACGAAGACAAAGCCACATTCGGCCCCGAATCGCCTCTGTCCATCCCCGTTTTTGAAATGCGCGTACCGGTTACCCAAACCTTTACCTATTTTAGAGACAACGCCACGGTGCTCTACGCTATGTCTAACCCCATCAGTGTAAACCGTTCGGCCAGGGCAACCTTTAACGCCCTGTCTAACGAAGATGTTCAGCAGGCAAACATTCCGGGCTGGTTACAAAAGGGGGAACCGTGGGTTGAGGAAGTCACCTATATTCGCAGCAATGCCACTGTCGATAAAGACGAAAGTTACCAGGTTGTCTCGCTGGCCAGCCAGTCTACCGTAGACCAATTGAAAAATGCCGGAACAGATTATCCCGCCTGGGTAACCCGGCGCTATTTGAATTTACCCCCTTCTACCACCGGCCGCACCCGGGATTTGGCCGGTGAAGTGACCGCCGGATACGACAACAATTTTTCCAAAGCGCAGGCCGTTGAACGCTTTTTGCGCAACGAGTTGAAATACAACGAAAAGATTTCCGCGCCGCCGGCCGGTGTTGACAAAGTGGATTTTACCCTGTTTGAAAGAAAAGAAGGCTACTGCGATTATTACGCCACCTCGATGATTGTTATGCTGCGCTCGCTGGGTATTCCGGCCCGCTTTGCGGCCGGTTTTGCCCGGGGCGAATTCGACTCGCAGGCCGGGGTGTATCACGTGCTCAGCAGAGATGCCCATTCCTGGGTAGAGGTTTACTTTCCGCAGTACGGCTGGATAGAATTTGAGCCGACGGCGGCTCAGCCCAACATTATCCGGCCTACCTCAACAGAACGAGACGCCTCCTTTGCTTCAGGCTCTTTTGCAAATGAAGATAAACCCGAAGAGGAAAATCCCCTCGACAGGCCGGAAAACATCCCCATTGACGATGAAAATATTGTTGGTACCGGGCTGCTGTTTAGCTTTGCGCTTCCATTTTTTGAGATGCAATTTACTATTCCGGGATATGTGGCAGGCGGCGCAATCATTTTAACGGGAATTATTCTGGTAATGGCAATTTTCGGTGGAACCCTCTGGTGGAAGCAGCAAAACCAGCCGGAATCCGGCAAGTCTATCTTTTTGCTCTACGAGCGAATGGTTCGTGTTGCCGGCTGGATGGGCGTAAAAATCCGTCCGTGGCAAACAGCCTACGAGTACGCCGGGAAGCTTCAGCGCACCTTACCGGAACACAGCCGGGATGTAGAAATTATTACGGATGAATACGTTTACCAAACCTACAGCAACCACAAAAATGGTCGGGTGCCGGCGCCAACCCAGACCCAACCGGCTTACAAAGCGTGGAACCGGCTGCGCCCCAATATGCTAAAACAGGCCGTCAAGCGCCGGGTACGCCTCCCTCGTTGGTTCAGGAATTAGATTTTTCCCGGCAAAGGCAAAAACACTGTTTCCAGGCCGTACGCAAGATCAGCCTGATGGGGGGGGGTGAATGGTTACGGTAATTGAGTTCCGGCGCAGCGATAGTTTGTTACGGCGTAACTACCCCCGCCCAACCTTCCCCTGGCAGGGGGACGCGAAGCGGGGCGGGGGTGGTTAGAGGGGGGTAAGTAGTTCCTCTGGCCTCTACAACTTAACCACGGCCAGAGCTTCCGCAAAGTAGCGGAGTGCGTCCTGAATTTGTTCGGAAGTTACAATCAGCGGGGGTATCCAGCGCACAACCTGCCCATAAGCGCCGCAGGTTAACAGCAGCAGCCCCCGGTTGCGAGACTCATTAGCCACGGCTGCGGCCAGTTGGCCCCATGGTTCGCCGGCGGGGGTGGTAAACTCGGTGGCAACCATCAGGCCCAGGCCGCGCACATCGCCAATTTCAGGATTGACTTTTTGCAGCAGGAGCAACCCGTTCACCAACAACTCGCCCATTTGGGCCGAGTTTTTGATAAGCTGCTCGTTTTGCATGGTTTCAATAGTAGCCACAGCCGCAGCACAGGCCACCGGGTTACCGCCATACGTGCCGCCGTGCGACCCCACAGGCCATTTACGCATCAATTCGTTTGAAGCGGCCAGCCCGGAAAGCGGCATCCCGGAGGCCAACCCTTTGGCCATAATTAAAATGTCGGGGGTTACGCCGGTGTGGTTTACGGCAAACCATTTTCCGGTGCGGCCAAAGCCGCTTTGCACTTCGTCGGCCACCAGCAAAATGTTGTAATGGTCGCACACCTCTCGCAGGGCGGGTAAAAAAGAGGGCGGCGGAACCACGTAGCCGCCTTCGCCCAGCACCGGCTCAATAACAATGGCGGCGGTTTCTTCCGGCGCGGTCTGGGTTTTTAGCAGGTGCTTCAACTCTTTCAGGCAGAAATCCACGGCAGTTTCATCGCTCCAGCCGTAATGATAGGCATACGGATACGGCGCAACAAAAATTCCCGGCACCAGCGGCTGGTAGCCGGCCCGGTACACGGTTTTTGAGGTGGTCATAGCCATGGCGGCGTGGGTGCGCCCGTGAAACGACCCTTGAAAAACAATGATGTTGGTTTTACCGGTGGCGGTCCGGGCCAGCTTGACCGCCCCTTCTACCGCCTCCGCGCCAGAGTTGCTAAAAAAGAAGGTGTCCAGCGAAGGTGAGGGCATAATCTCGCTCAGCTTTTCGGTAAGCCGCAGCAGCGGTTTGTGATAAACAATATTAACCTGGCCATGCAGCAGGCTGGCGGCTTGCTGCTGAACGGCTTCCACAACTTTGGGGTGAGCGTGACCGGTATTTGTTACGCCAATACCGCTGGTAAAATCCAGGTATTGCTTGCCGTCGGTGGTGTAGAGATAAGCTCCCTGACCCCGCTCAACCAGAATTTCGGCAGAACGGCTCCAAACGGGTGATACTTGAGCAAAGGAATTTTTATTCATGAGGCATCTCCAGGGTACGATGGTATTTTAAGCGGCCCATATTTTTGAAAATTGGGCCAGATTCTATGCTGTTTTCATAAATGGGAAACGATTTGGGATAGTCGCGCAACTGTTTCCACAACTGGCACAATCCCAGACTACCAAACTCTCGCGCCTTTTGCACATTGTCCAGGTTGAGAATTTCGGTCATAATGGTTTCTTGCTCACCCACTTTTTGTAGCACCCGGCCATCGGGGTCAACAATCATTGAGCGCCCGCCACCCCACGGCCCCACGCCATTAATATCAACAAAATAGCACTGGTTAAAAATGGCGTTCGATTGGTTCAGCACCAGCTCCAGGTCCCGGTCAGAGGTGGGGGTCATGGTCGGGTGAATGATGACCTCCGCCCCCAGCCAGGCCAGTGAGCGCACGGTTTCGGGAAACCAGGAATCGTAGCAGATGCACAGCCCAACCCGGCCCACATCAGGGATGTCGAACACACAAAATTCGTCACCGGATTCTGTGCCGGCCTCAAAGGGCAGCCAGGGGAACATTTTACGATATTTGGCTACAATTTCTCCCTGCGGCGAAATAACAAGGCTGGTGTTATACAGTTTGTCGCCGTCCATCTCGTACATTGAGCCGGGAATGAGCCACTTTTGGGTTTGACGCGCCACCTGGCAAAGCCGGCCGGTGAGTGGGCCGGGAATGGGTTGGGCGTTTTTGCGCCAGGTGTCGGCAGACTCGGTCGGGGTAAATTGCACCAACCCCGAGACAGCCAACTCGTGAAAAACAATCAGTTGCACCCAGGGAAAGCTACGGCTAATCTGGGTTATGGTTTCGCTCATTTTTGTAACCGTTGCCTCCGCATTCCAGGGGACAACGGCCATCTGCACACCGGCAATTCCAAAAAGTTTTGACATTATTTACTACCTCAGTTCAATTTGGGTAAAACCCGGACAAAGGACGGATGACGAACGACGAAAGTTAACCCCGAATATCGCTTCCGCATCTGTCATTTGCCACTCGTCATTCTCCACTTGTCACTCCCTTGAAAATAAAGTTTGTAGTCAGGTGCGTAGCAAAGCGGAGTCCCGTCCGGCGTCACCCCACTCTGTTACGTGACCCACTACGAGCTACTTTTATTCTCGGTGTCGTCCCAGGGGGGCTGTCCATCTTCTCACTCGTCATTTTTCAGCTCAATCAAATGGCAGGCCGCGTAAGACCCCGGTTGAATGAACCGTAACGCCGGCTCTTGTTTTTTGCATATTGGCTGCACCAGCGGGCAGCGAGTGTGAAAACGGCAGCCGGGGGGCGGGTTTTCCGGGCTGGGAACCGTGCCTTCCAGAATGAACAACTCCTTGTCGGGTGTATATTCCGGCAACGGCACGGCTTTGAGCAGCGATTGCGTGTACGGGTGTGCCGGTTGGTTAAATATCTGTTCGCTGGGGCCAAGCTCAACCAGCTTGCCCAAATACATCACCCCAATCCTGTCGCTGATGTGCTGCACCACGCTTAAATCGTGCGAGATAAAAATGTAGGTTAAGCCCTGCTCCCGGCGCAGCTCATTGAGCAGGTTCAAAATCTGGGCCTGCACCGACACATCAAGCGCGGAAGTTGGCTCATCTAAAATGAGCAGTTTTGGATTGAGGGCCAGGGCGCGGGCAATGGCCACCCGCTGGCACTGCCCGCCGGAAATCTCATGGGGAAAACGGTCAAGGTGCTGCCGCCCCAGCCCAACCTGCTCCAGCAGTTCTATCACCCGCCCAGGAATTCCCTCTTTGGACAGAACCTTGTGCGTGCGCAGCGGCTCGGCCACAATATCGGCCACTTTCATACGCGGGTTAAGCGAGGCGTAGGGAATTTGGAAAACAAGCTGCATTTGGCGGCGCAGACGGCGCATTTCGGCGGACGAGAGTGTACTCAACCGGCGCTTATCAAAAACAACATCGCCGGATGTGGGTTCAAGCAGGTGTAAAATCAGGCGGCTCAAGGTGGTTTTACCACAGCCCGACTCGCCGACCAGCCCCAGCACTTCGCCCTGCTCCACTGCAAAGCTAACATCGTCTACCGCCTGCACGTACCGGCGTTGGCGGGTCAACCAGCCGCCCGGCAGCTTAAAATGTTTGGTCAGATTTTTTACTTCCACCAGTGGTGCGGTCATGCGGCCACCTCCGCTGATTCAAGAAAACAGGCGCTGTAGTGATTGTCACCCTGTTGAAACAACAGGGGTTCTTCCTGGTGGCACCTATCAACCGCGGCGTAGCAGCGCGGCGTAAAGGGGCAGCCAACCACCGCGCCGGGGTCGACGGGAACGGTGCCGGGGATGGCGGTTAAGCTGTGGCCCCGGCTGCCCGTGCAAGGCACAGCCTCCAGCAGGCCGTGGGTGTAGGGGTGGTGGGGCGATTCAAAGATGGCCTGGGTGGTGCCGGTTTCGGCCACGCGCCCGGCGTAGAGTACGGCCAGCCTGTCGCAGGTTTGGGCCACCACGCCCAGATTATGCGTAATCAAAATCACGGTAATGCCAAAGCGGCGCTGCAAATCGCGCAGCAGGGTTAAAATCTGGGCCTGAATGGTCACATCGAGGGCGGTGGTTGGCTCATCGGCAATAATGAGCGAGGGGCGGCAGGAGAGGGCCATGCCAATCATA
>CAYWSS010000390.1:0-5988 GCA_964460505.1 uncultured Caldilineaceae bacterium
GCAAAAGGACGCTACTATAGCGGCTACAAAGGTGTGTGCCTAAGTAGTTACAATTTTTCTTTGTTTGTACAGTTTGGATTGACAAACAAATAGCCATATGCTATTATGGCCCAACCTCTGAAATACCTCATGACCTGTAAAAAACCCACATAATTTTTTATCCTGCATTTCTCGTAAAAAGGAGAATTCTTATGGTTCAACGAATGGCTCTGTATATGCAAGATAAACATCCCATCCGGTATGAAATTGAGATGGTCAGGTACGCCGAAGATCGTGGCTTTTCGGAAATTTGGCAGGCCGACACGCGACTGGCCCGTGATTGCGTGGTGATGATGGGCGCATTTCTGGCCAATACCCAACGGATGCGTTTTGGCTCCGGGGTTTTGCCCATTTACACGCGCAATCCGGCCGTTATTGCCGCCAGTTGGAGCACTATGTGGGAGTTGGGCGGCAAGGTAGATGGTCGAGGGCGCGTAATGCTTGGTTTGGGGGCCTGGTGGGAACCGATTGCTTCGCGGGTGGGTGTGGCGCGCAAACGTCCCCTACAAGCAATGCGTGAAAATGTCGAGGCCATCCGCCGGCTTTTTACTATGGAAGAAGTGACGTATGAGGGAGAATTTGTCCACCTGGATCGGGTCACGCTGGATGTAGCATTTGGGGACATCTCACCCCGTGATATTCCACTCTATATCGGCGCGACCGGCCCCAAAATGCTGAAAATGGCCGGCGAAATCTGTGACGGGGTGGTGCTAAACTATGTGGTTTCGGTTGATTACATCCGCGAGGCTGTTGAATTGGTGCGCAAAGGGGCCGAAAAAGCCGGCAAAACGCTGGATGATGTGGACCGGCCCGAATTGCTGGTCTGTTGCCTGTCGGACGACGACCCGCAAGCGGCTATGAGGGAAGGTAAAGCCCTGGTGGCCTATTATTTAGGTACGGAACCCCACATTATGAAAGCCAGCAAGGTGGATGAAGGCCTGATTAAGAAAGTTCAGGAGTTTGTCGGCTGGCCGGCCACTGAAAAAGATTACCGCCGCGCCGCCAAAATTATCCCTGATGATGTCGTCCGTAACTTGATGGCTGTCGGCACCGGCGACGAATGTCGGGCCAAAGTAGCCGAGTATATTGAGGCTGGCGTAACCTGCCCCATTCTTTACCCCATGATGGATGACATCAAGCCGGTTATTGACGCTTTTGCCGGTTGGGAACCATAGAATTTGCCGGCCCGTAACGCGCAGGTTCGATGAAATAGGATTGTCTAATTTAAAACTCGCTAACGGACCCCCTGCGAATTTGACAGCGATCTGTCTTGCCAAAGAGTAAAAACCAATCGCGAATTTAGCGAATAGGCGAATTTTACGAATATTTTTTCAATTCGCGACATTCGTTCATTCGAGTCATTCACGATTTGAACCAAGCAGATGGCAAATCAGGGGGGTGTCCGTTAGCAAAATTTAAAAAACAAACCCGGTTTTGGGTTACCCAAAACCGGGTTTGTTTTTTGAGACAGGCTATAGCGATGCTTCGATGATCAATCAATCAAGAATTGTCACCGTACCGGCTGCGCCATCTACGCGCACTCTCTGGCCGGTTTCGATCTTTTTAGTGCCAAAGCCGACGCCAACCACGGCGGGCACGCCGTATTCGCGGCAGACAATGGCGGCGTGAGACATCATACCCCCAATGTCGGTTACGGCTGCGCCAATCTTGGAGAAAATTGGCCCCCAACTGGGATTGGTGATGGGACACACTAAAATTTCGCCCGCTTGCACTTCGCTCAACTGATCCGCGCTGAGAATGACGCGGGCGAAACCCTCTACCGCGCCGGGCGAACCGGCAAAACCTTTCAGGTCGGCGCCGTCGCCGGCTTCATCGCGGCCAATACCAAGCCAGTTCTGAATGCTGTCGGTGGTGACGCCCCACAGCATAATAGTGAACGGTTCGGTGACCACTTCCGGCGGTTCGCCCAGGCCGGGGACGGGCGACCATTCTTCTAATTTGGCGAAGAGTTCTTTGCGCCGGGTAACCTCTTTGGGCCAATACTTGGGGCCGCGCGCCGGAGTGCCGACAGCCCAGGAAGCAATCATATCATACAGCGCTTCCCCTACCTCGTTGCGGTGCAGGTAGAACATATCGTCCACCTCTTCAAAGAAGTCGTTGTCCACAAAGATCTGGCCGAACTCGCGCATTTTGTTCCAGAATACGGCATGATGCCAGTGCTCTACATAAAAGTTGTGATCCTCGATGTAGGGAAAAACGGTGCGGGCCAGGCCCAACTGTTCTTGAAATGCTTTCAGATCGTCCCCCTCCAGCAGCGCCGCATACTCATCCGACAGGCGGTCGCGTTCGGCCAGCACCTTTTCTATCGGGCGATTAATTACGTCTCCGGCCTCTATCTTGGCTACGTAGTCGCCAATGGATATGAAGGGGTAGGTCATATCGTTGATCCAGGTTTTGTGATGGTGGTAAAAACCGGAGCCGGTGGAGAAGTAGAACCAGGGGTCTTTGGCTTTTTCCAGTTCGGCAATCCAGCGTTTGCCCTCGTCGCTGCCTTCCAGTTCAGCCAACGTTTCAGCCGGGCTGTTGCCGTTCTTAAAAGCGTCGCCCACACCCAGGTCAACGGCTTTTTTGGCTAACTTCTTCAGTTCTTCATCGGGCTGGTAGAGCAGCACATTGATGCCGGAAACCATCTGGGCCACGGTCTGGTCGGCAATATCGGGGAAGAGATTTTTGCAAAAGCCAAAGTAGGTCAGGTAGGCGGCGTAGCCCAGGTTGAGAAACTCAAAGTGCAGGTGCCAGATTTTGTGCATATTCTCGATGGCCCGGTTGTAGGCTGTCAGCAGATCGTAGGCGGTGGTCAAACCTCGCCCGCCCTGCACCGTCCCCAGATCCTCCATCTCCGGCAGGGGTTTAACCTCGATGGCTTTCAGTTCTTCGACTGTTTCGGTGGCTTTATCCTTCCATTTTTTATACAGTTCATCCCAATTTTGGTAGTAGTAGCCGGCCCGCTCCATAAAATGGGCTACGCGCGCGCCAACCACCTCTTCATCCATAATGGCGTTGGCGCTAATGTAAAGCCGCCCGTTCAGCACCCGTTGATCGATGCCCAGGGCCGGCGGCACAATGTAAACCCGCGAGTTCATTTCACCCAGAGCCACCCACCAACTTTCAGAGGTGATGGTATCAAAGGGATAAAGAACTTCCGGGTGGTGCATACTGTCAAAGAACCAGAATTTTGATTCTTCAAACTCGCGCCGCTCTTCGCTAAACAAATAGTAATATGGATAAAGATCTTCCCATCCTTCACAGCCTTCCGGAGTCGGCACATCAAAGGGGCTGGGGAAACGTTTTTCACTCATTTTGACCCTCCGCTTGGTAAATTAGTATTAAATTAATCTCCTATGATAATGTAATTATCATACCGCGCGTATGGCGGGGGGAGAGTGGAGGGACACCCCCCACCCCCCCCGCGCCACAAGTTAGTAGTCCTGTGGATCGGCGGCTCCTTTTCTCCGTTCAACCACATAGTCCCCCTGGCACTGGCCGCCAGGACAGGTGTGGCCGGACTACGCCATGCAAATCTAAAATCGCCACCTCCTTCCAAAAATAGCTAATCCAAAAGTTCTACTGTACCGGCATTGCCGTCAACCCGAACGTATTGACCTGTTTTAATGCGGATAGTAGCCTCTGCCGTGCCGACAACCGCCGGCAAGCCATACTCGCGGCACACAATGGCCGCGTGCGACATCATACCGCCGACGTCGGTGACAACGGCTTTGATCTTATTAAAAACAGGACACCAGCTTGGCGCGGTAATGGGGCAAATCAAAATCTCGCCGGACTGAATGACCGCCAAATCTGAGGCGCTCATCACCACTCTGGCAAAACCTTCCACCGCGCCCGGTGAACCGGCAAAACCGTGCAGGGTGTTCTGCTGTTCCTGCCAGGGGGTCATCAGTTTTTTCAGTTGCTCGGTGGTAATGCCCCACAGCATCATCGAGAAAGGGTCAGTGATGGTTTCCGGCGGGCGGCCCAGCAGTCGAGGCGGCCGCCATTCTTTTAATGCCGCCATAATTTTCTTTCGATGCGCCACTTTATCCGGCCAATAGCTGACCCCGCGCCCCTCGTTGCCAATGGCCCAGGCCGACATCAAATCAAACAGCGCGGTGGGGATTTCATCCCGGCGCAGGTAGAAAATATCGCCGGGTTCGGTCAGAAAGTTGGCGGTACTCATCAGTTGGCCCACCTCGCGCATTTTGCGCCAAAAGACTGAGTGATGCCAGTGTTCAATAAAGAAGTTGTGGTTTTCAACGTAGGGGAAAACCCGACGGGCCAGCTCTAACTGCTGGTGAAACGCCTGCCGGTCATTATCGGATAGCAAAGCTCCGTACTCGGCCACCATCTTTTCGCGTTCAGCCTGAAGTTCGACCAGGGGGCGGTCGATGCTTTCGCCGGTCTGGAGTTTGGCTGCGTAGTCGTAAATAAAACCCAGGGGAACCGACATATCTTCAATCCAGACTGCATCGTGATGAGAAAGGCCGCTGCCGGTAGAAAAATGGAACCAGGGTTCTTTGGCCCGTTCCAGGGACTCCAGCCACAGCCAGCCATTTTTATGTTCGGCGATGGCTTGCAGTTTCTCTTCAACCGACTCGCCGTGGCCACAAATATCGCCCAGGCCCAGGGCCACGGCCAGGTGCGCCAGTCGCTTTACCTCCTGGTCGGGCTGAAAAAGAGTTACCTCTACGCCGGTCAACATCCGGGCAATGGTTTGTTCGGCAATATCGGGGAAAGCGGCTTTGCAAAATTGAAAGAAGGTGTAGTAGGCGGCGTAGCCCAAATTGAGCATTTCAAAGTGAAGTTGCCAGGCTCGCAGCCCCAATTGCAGCAAGCGATGATACCGCTTCATCACTTCGTAGGCAATGGTTTGGTCCCGGCCGGCAATAACGTTGGCCAGGTCAACCATCTCCGGCAGCGAGGCGGGAAAGGTCAAACTTTCCATTTCGTTGATGACCTGTTCTATTTTTTGTTGCCAGTTGGCGTAAAGCCGCTCCCAATTATCGTAATAATAACCGGCCCGCTCCCGAAAATGAACGGCGCGTTCTTCGGCTGTTTGGGGGTCGGTGACAGGATTAGCGCTGACATAAGCGTAGCCATTCAGCACCCTGAAATCAATCCCCATAGAAAGCGGCAGCATAAATACGCGGCTGTTATACTGCGACATACAGAGCATGGCAAATTCGTAAAAAATGGTATCAAAGGGGTAGAGGGCTTCCGGCCAGTGGCCGGCATCCTGAAACCAGAATTTGTTTTCTTCAAACTCGCGCCGGGCGTCGCTAAAAAGAAGGTAGTAGGGGTAAAGCTCCTGCCATCCCTCGACGCCGGGCGGCGGCTCAATATCAAACGGGCTGGCGAAAAGGTGCGGACGGGGCATAGATCATTCCTCCTTCTTTTTTGTGACCCTGACCCCGGTCATCAGATTGGACACAATGTAATCCATTGTAGATTTTTTGCCGGAGGTGATAACTTTGCGCTTTTTGTCACTCCAGACGGTTTCCGGGCGGCTTTGCAAAAGGACGATGTTGTTTGGAGGCGAAAGGTCGGCATCAATAGCCCACTCTAAATCCTGGGGGCGGCCGTAATGCTTTTCGGCAATTTTGGCGTATTTGGTCAGGACCAAAATCTCTTTGTCGGTCAGACATTGGGCTGTCTGGCGGTCGAGAGGCACATCCACCCGATTAACGCGCTTGTTTTGCGGATCGGCCCTGTATTCAATGGCTTTGGGCGAAATGGTCCGTTTGATGATTTCCAGGGCGATTTTATCGACCATATAATTATCCGGGGTCACTTCTCCGCCGACTACGGCTTCACCCAGCCCCCAACTGGCATCGATGACCACTTTGGAGCGGTCGCCGTTGATGGGATTGAGGGTAAACATAACCCCGGCGGCTCTGGCGTTGACCATTTTTTGCACGCCGACGCTCATATATA
>CAYWSS010000391.1:0-5965 GCA_964460505.1 uncultured Caldilineaceae bacterium
GTGGAACATTAAATGAACCCCGATAATTTTTCTGCAAATAGCGGAAGCGGGTCTTGTGGCTGCCCTCCAGCGGGACAGCAGCGGCATCCGCAGAAATGGTCTCTTGCCGCCGTAACCGGGCCACCCGCACAGCAACCGGGGCGACGACTCGCACGTGTAAAACTTCCGGGAACTCACGCAACACCATTTGCCCGCCACGTCCAAGAATTACAACATGCCCATTCTGGGCCAGGTTGCCAATGATGCGTTCTACCTCAACCCGATAGGCTTGCCACTCTTTTGCCGCCGGGCGAAGGTCGAGGACTCCGAGTTCATCGATGTCTGCCAGGGCTACCTGTGGAACGCCGGCTGCCCGGGCGGCTTGATTGATTAAATCACGACTAACCCGACGCCAACCAAGATTTCCGGCAACCTCCGCCGCTATTTCATCCCCGTAACTGCTCATTTGCCGGGAAATTGTGATAACGCTCACGGTGATATTTTCTCCAATTTACGATTTGCGATTTTTGATTTACGATTAAAACCACGCATAGAACCCAATCTCAAATTAATTTCCTGCAAATGATTTGGGTGTGTTTCGTCTGCTTTAAGTGCGAGAGGGGCAGGCTGAACTTGTCGAAGCCGCAGCCGCCTCTGCCTTCGACAAGCTCAGGCAACGGCGGCCTCTGATTAAGTAAATGAAACGCACCCAAATGATTTTACAAGATCAAGATCGACAATTTTTTGCCGATGTAAAAGCGTAAGACACGATATCGACATAATATAATTATACCATGGGCATCCACAAAAATGAAAGAGAAAAACAGAAATCAGCCGATATACTGGGCAAGGTGGCAATTTGAACTTTTGGTAAAAAGCGCTCGGGGTCTTGCCGAAAAAATACGCAGTGCAGAAATTTCTGACACACTACACCCAAAATACCTTGTCAAATCAAGGCCTCCTGCGTTACTAAGATTATTGGCTCTTTAGGAATTGCCGGGCGCCGGGCGTACCCCCAATATGTAGTGGCGCACCCTTGTGGTCGCCCAAGGCAGGCACAAGACCTGCCGCTACACCACGGAAAATACCAAAGACCCAGATTATTTTATACCCTTGCCCGGTATAATTTGCCGAACCAGCGCTTCTTCGTCGGCTAGTGAGGATACTTTGCCGTCCAGACGAGCATCGCGCAGGGTGTCGATGATGCGCCTGAACATTGGCCCCGGTGAGAGGCCCATCTGTTCTTTGAGGAAGTGTCCGTCAACCAGCGGGGTAACATCCTGCAGGTCAGTTTGAAACCACACCAGCTGGCGCCGGGTGGCGTCATTATCTAACGCTAACCATGCAATCAAGCGTGCGTCTTTGGTGGTAGGGGCCAACAAATGGTATAAGTCGCTGGCTTTTTTCGAGCGGGTAATTTTGGCGGAATTACGCTTAATAGTATACACCTGCCTCATAATTGCCCGCTGTTGCGTGCGCAAATTTAAGCGTTCAACCAGCATGTCCACCTCATCCCGGGCCATGGGGAAAGACATCAACCCCAGATAGTGAACCGGCTCCGGCTTTGCGCTCTGCCAGGGGGTATCTTTCAATCCACTTTGCAGTAGTTCTACCTGCTCCACAAACAGATTATCCACCACCAGGCCGGGGTGAATGGCATCCAATATGCCCAACGTCTCAAGGCGGCACAACGCTTGCTGTGGAAAGCGCTCCTTAAATATCAACTCCAATTCATTCACAATTCGCTCGCCACTCACCCGATTTAACAAATCCAGAGCGTCGTTGAGCAATTCGGCGGTACGCTCTTCCAGATCAAATTCAAGCCGGGCCAGCAGGCGGGCAGCCCGCAACATTCGGGTGGGGTCTTCGACAAAACTGAGGCTGTGCAGCACTCGAATTAAGCGCACCTCCAAATCACGCTGCCCGCCGTAAAAATCAAGCAGCCCGCCAAAACTCTCCGGGGTCAAATTTAGGGCCAGGGTGTTGATGGTAAAATCACGACGATGCAAATCTTGCCGGATGGAACTTCGCTCCACCTCCGGCAAGGCCGATGGGTGACGGTAAAATTCGGTGCGGGCCGTCACAAAATCCAGTGAGTTGAGCGGCACCAAAGATTTGGGCAAACCGGAATTGAAGGGAATCGGTTCATCCAGAATCCATTTTGCCGTACCAAACCGGCTGTGGCTGCGTACCCGGCCACCGTATCGCTCCTGCAAATGACGAGCCAGCGCGATGGCATCGCCTTCCACGACCAAATCAAGGTCAAAGCGGGGGCTGGTTTTGCTTTCGGTGGCCGGGTCGTTTTCCATCAGCAGAGTTAACAGCAAATCACGCACAAAGCCACCCACAATGTACAGGGCATCGTCCTGCGCTGCGGCCAGTTGGCCGGCCTGTCGCAAAAGCTGGAGCAGGGCTGGAGAGACAGCCATTTCCAGTTGCGACGCTAAATTTATGTGGGGCGACGGTTCGACCTTGTTTGATTGCCACAGGTTAATCAAATCGGTGCGGGTTACAATGCCGATTACGTCACCGCCGGGCCGGTTGACCACCGGTACCTGCCCAATTTGATGGCCGGTCATAAGCGATTGCACCGCATCGACACTGTCTGGAGGCGTAACAAAAAATTCACCCTTTTTCATAAATTGACGAATGGGTGCTCCATCCAGGCGATGGCGGCGGGCTTTGTCCACCTCGCGGCGGGACATGATGCCCACAATTTTCCCCTGGTGGTCAACAACCGGAAACCCCTCGTGGCCGTAGCGTTCCATCATGGCAGCGGTGTGACGCACTGTGTCGGTGGGGGCCAAAGTGCGCGCGCCCCGGGACATAATTTGGGCCACTGTGGTCGCGGGTTGCACCTCTAACTGCAACAAATTGGCCAACTCCTGCTTGACCTCGTCTAACCGCTTGCCTTTGGTTAATGCGGCGGCGGCTCTGGGGTGCCCCCCTCCCCCAAAAAACTCGGCTATATGCCCCACATTGATCGCATCGGTTACTGAGCGGGCCACTATCTGAATATGGTCAGGCATCTGCACCAGAATGAACAGCGCCTCCGGCTGGTACAAATCCCGGATGCGGCTGGCCAGACTGCTAATCTCTTCTACATAACGCTCTACTTTTGCCGGGCCAATGACAACCGTGTGGCCATGGATGGTGTGTGTTTCCAGGCGCTCAATGAGCTGCTGGTACAGGGCGGTTTGGGCGTTGCTCATAGGGTAGTTGAGGTACTCGCGCACAATATCCAGCCGGGCTTTTCCGTCGGACAGCAGCCAGGCCGCGGCTTGAAGATCACGCGGGGTGGTGCTGCCGTAAGTCAGCGCTCCGGTATCTTCGTAGATACCCAGCAGCAGCAGTGTGGATTCAATCGAAGAAAGCCGCTTGCCCAGATCGCGAATTTGCTCAACCAGCAGGGTTGCGTTGGCGCCGGTATCGGTCAGGCTCAACACGGCCCCTTCCGGCAAAGACGGGCCAGGGTCGTGATGGTCTATCACGTGAAGCGAGGCATTGGGCACTAAATGTTTCAGGCTGGGAAGCTGCTGGCTGTCAACCAGCGTCAACCGGTTGATAGGGTCGCGGCCCAACTCATTTTGGTGAAAAAAGGGAAGCATGTTTTCGTACAGGGTAATAAAATCGCGGACGTTGCGGTTTACGGTGGAAGGCAGGATCGGCTTGGCTTCCGGGTACAGGTGCCAGGCCCCCAGCAGCGAGGCTACGGCATCAAAATCGGCATTGGCGTGGGTGACAATGATGTGCATAACTACAGTATACCATAGCGCGGCAAGCCGCAAATGAACAATGAGTAATGAGTAATTCTCGCCGCAAAGCGTAACGCAAATGTTGCAAGGTAATACTATAGGGGGCAGATAGCAGGTTGTACTTGTGACCTGTGACCTGCTACCTGTAACTTGTATCAAAATAGGGGATAATTGTATCCAGTATGGATTGTTTGGTCTGCGCCCCGCTGAGGCGGGTAAGTTCCTGCCCGTTTTTAAAGAGAATAAGGGTGGGAATATTCAATACCCCGTAACCGGAAGTTACGGTGGGATTGGCTTCAATCTCTACATTAACCACTTTAACCTGCTCAGGGTGTTCAGCGGCAAGTTCTTCCAATTGCACGATGATGGGTTGGCATGACACTGACCATTCTGCCCAAAAATTAGCCAGCACCGGAATATCACACTTTAAAACGTGGGGGTCAAAACTATTATCTGTTACGTTTAACAGCGTTGTCACGGGGTTCACTCCTCAAATAAAAAATACTTCACAAATATACTCTCACCCCAAAGTTGTGTCAACAAAATTGATCAATTATAGCCAATTTTTAATTTGCGGGTGTGGATGGCAAACGGGCCGCATCTAATATAACCACAAAAGTGAACACAGGCCGGGTTCCGTCTAAATATTTCCCCTTCTGAAAACTTCGCAGAAATAGCTTACCTGCTTTGGCGTCAACGAATATGAAATGAATAAACGAATGAGGGGGCGCTATTCATTTACACCTGCACTGCCCGCAGGCGCAAGTGTTCGTTGCCCATTTGTTGACGCCGCTTATAGTTGTGCGGAGTTTTTAGTCCCCTTACAAAATTTTACACTTTTTTCCGGGGGGTGTTTGGGCCGCTTGCAGCAGCGGGCAGGTTTCTTCTACAGCAGCGCCCATCTTAACGGAAACCGGACTCGGTTCGTGAGCAAAGTGTAATCGTTTCCCCCCCTGCTTTCAGCATCGCCTTCAACAAGCTCAGGCTGCGAGTCGTTGCCTGAGCTTGTTGAAGGCAACCGTGTTTGTACGCCAATCTCACTGATTGGGGACGAGGGGGTGAACGGTTACAGCAAAGTAGCGCCGCTGAAAGTACAGGGATACACTGACCAGCCCAATCAACACCGGCACTTCAACCAGTGGGCCAATCACGGCCGCAAAAGCAGCCCCGGAGTTGATACCAAACACTGCCACCGCCACGGCAATGGCCAGTTCAAAGTTATTGCTGGCAGCGGTAAAGGAAAGAGTGGCAGTTTTGGAGTAATCCGCGCCAATTTTGTGCCCCATCCAGAAACTGACCAGAAACATCAACACAAAGTAGATAAGCAGGGGGATGGCAATCCGCACCACATCCAGAGGAATGGTGACAATCAGATTTCCCTTCAAACTAAACATCACCACAATGGTAAAGAGTAGTGCCACCAGCGTCATCGGGCTAATTTTGGGGATGAATTTCTTGTGGTACCACTCTTTGCCTCTGGCCCGGATCAGGAAGAAACGGGTTAGCAGCCCGGCAATAAAGGGGATACCCAGGTAAATAAAGACACTTTTGGCAATCTGGGCCATACTAACTTCTACAGTGCTGCCACTCAAACCAAACAGCGGCGGCAGTACCGTAATAAACACATAGGCATACACACTGTAGAAAAGCACCTGAAACACGCTGTTAAAAGCCACCAGTCCGGCGGCGTATTCGGTGTCTCCTTTAGCCAGTTCATTCCAGACAATGACCATTGCAATACAGCGGGCCAGGCCAATCATTATTAACCCAACCATATATTCCGGGTAGTTGTGCAAAAACACAATTGCCAGCGCAAACATCAGGATTGGGCCTACTATCCAGTTTTGTACTAACGACAGACCCAATACCTTCCAGTTGCGGAATACATCGCCCAACTCTTCGTACTTTACTTTAGCCAGAGGAGGATACATCATCAGGATTAAGCCAATAGCAATTGGAATATTGGTGGTACCTACCTGAAATTGATTAATGAATCCTTCAACGGCGGGCAGGAAGTATCCCAGACTAACCCCAACCGCCATTGCCAGGAAAATCCACAGGGTCAAAAATCTGTCCAGAAAAGAAAGTTTGTTAACCACGCTGCGCTGGTGGGCAGCCGGTTCCAATTTTGTTGCTGTTGCGCCCATTGTTTATTTCCTCCGTAAAATCTAGCAGTTTTTATGTTCTCTCCCGGGCATTTTTAATCGCGAATGGCGCAAATATTATTAAAG